>NZ_JBVIHJ010000012.1:104843-275882 GCF_055570355.1 Streptomyces sp. NPDC031225
GGAGAGGGAACAGCGTCTCTCCCCTGACGGGGGGGAACAGCGCCAACCCCCCCCCCCCCCCCCCCCCCCCCCCCCCCCCCCCCAAACCCCCCCCCCCCCCCCCCCCCCCCCGGTGGCCGACGAAGAACTCGCCGTCACGCCCGTCGTCGCACCAGCCGCAGCAGATCCGCGTTGTGCCGGCGCCGGGCCCAGGCGATCAGGACGAGCGGGACGATCAGGATGAGCGGGGTCGCCGCGTTCTCCCCGTCGAAGTAGGTGAGCTGGACGACGAACGCGCCGACCATCAGCCCGCTCAGCGCCACGGCCGCCACCGACTGCAGGACGGGGATCAACAGGGCGATCCCACCGGCCAGTTCGAGTACTCCGATGACGTACATCCCCGTACTGCCCCACCCCATCTTGTCGAAGCCCTCGACGGCCGAGGGGTGCGCGATCAGCTTGGGAAGGGCGCTCGCGATGACGTAGAAAAGGGCGAGTACGACCTGGAGGGTGCGCAGGGCGATCCGGGCCCGGCGGCCACGGGAGGTCGGGGACTCGGCGATGACGGGCGCGTCGGCGACGGAGGAAGCGGCGGTGCGGGTGGCGGGGACGGTGGTGTCGGACATCGGGCTCTCCTCGGGAAGCGGTCTGTGCTGCTGTCACCGGGATAGACCCACGTCCGCTCAGGAACTCATCGCCGTGCCGGGACCGAATTTCGTCAGGGGGAACCAGCCGCGCCCGATGTACCAGTGCCGGCCGGCCCGCAGGTGGTCACCGACGGCCCGCTCCAGGACCGTCCGCCGCGGCAGGCTGTCCACCGGCAGCTCCGCGTCCCCGAACACGAACTGCAGCGGCTCACTGTCCTCCGGCTGGCTGTCCTCGGGGGCCAGCCGGAAACGCTCCTGGAACCGGACGATGTTGGAGTCCGCGGGCAGGTACTCCTTCAGCTGTGGGTCGAGCAGCCAGGAATGGCACAGCGCCACCTGGTACGGCTCCTCCGGGAAGTGCCGGGGGAAGAACTCGCCGGCCAGGGCGAGCGAGCGGTCGCAGGACTCCGGGGACAGCGGGCCGAGGAAGTCGGGGACGTGGAGGCTGAGGCAGGGCGTGCCGGTGGCGATGTCCGGTCCGGCGGCGGCCAGTGCCCGTCTGTTCCAGGGCCCGTACCGCATCCGCTCGAACTGGAGCCGCCCCAGCTGGTACAGCTCGCCGCGGAAGTGCCGGGTCAGCCAGCGCGGTGACTGCACGCCCGCCTTGCCGTACCGCCTGCGATGTACGGCCATGTTCCGCCCGAGGTCGGCGAGTGTGCGCCGGGAGACGTCGGCCGGGATGCCGCGGGCGCGGTGGTACGCCCGCGCGTGGGGCAGCGCCGCCACGAACACGTAGGCGGGGAAGCAGCGTTGGAGGGCGCCGGCCGGCCAGTCCAGGTCGGGCAGGACGACCGGATCCTCGGCCTCACCCAGGCCCCGGACGAGTTCGTCGACGGAATGCTCCAGGAACCTCCGCAGCTCGGGGTCGTCCATGACCCGTCGGCCCATCCGTACGAGTTCGTTGACGTCCTCGTGCGGCACTGCGAGTTCCACCAGCACCTCGGCCAGTTCGTCGGCGTCCGGAAGCACGCGGTGACCTCCTGTTCGACCCTTTGGTCAGCGTCCGTTCCGAAGAGTACGTTGCAAGGAGGAGCGATGATCCCGATGCGTACGGGCAGTGAGCCGACGACAGCGCGCAGTGCACTGCGGGCGCGGTTCTGGCTGAGCGTGTGGGGGCTGGTCTGGACGGTCTTCGGGACGGCCGCGTTCGCGCTGGCGGGACGGCCCGGGTGGGCCATCGCCTGCGGCGTGTTGTGGCTGGTGATCACCGTCGACACGGCGCTGATCCTCCGGCACATCCGCCAGGGACCGCACTACCAGCCCGGCCCCGGCATCCCGCCGTACCGGCCGCCGGAGGACCGCCCCCGGTAGCCGTGGCACGTCAAGGCGGCCGTCAGGAGTCGAACCGCGCGGCCTTCAGGAACTCCGGCTTCGGGTCCAGCGCTGCCGCCAGCCTGAAGTGGCGCCTGGCCTGGTCGGGCCGAGCCTGTCGCTCGTAGGTGCGAGCGAGCGCGAAGTGGGCGAAGGCGTTGTCCGGCTCGCGCTCCAGGACGATGGTGAACTCCAGCTCGGCGGGCCGCAGTTGCGCGGCCGCGAAGAAGGCACGCGCACGCAGCAGCCGGGCCGCGGTGTTCTCCGGGTGGGCGGCGATGACCTGGTCGAGCAGCTTCACCGCACCCTGCGGATCCCGCGCGGCGAGCAACTGCTCGGCGGCACGGAAATCAATGACATGCGTCTCCGGAGTACGTCCGGTCGAACCGCTGGTCTCGGGCACGGCAGAGTCCTTCCCTCACTGGAAGGGTTCAACGCCCGGACAGGGGGACGCTATTCCTGGGACTCCCGGGGCGGGTCGGGAGAAACGGCCGCATCCGTGCCCTGCGCCGCGCGCGCCCGCCGTACGAGATCCGCCCATACGTCCCGCACGCGAAGCCGCAGCTCCTCCAGGGGGACGTCGTTGTCGATCACGACGTCCGCGATCTCCAGGCGCTTCTCGCGCGTCGCCTGGGCGGCCATACGCGCGCGTGCGTCCTGCTCGGTCATACCGCGCAGGCGGACGAGCCGGTCGAGCTGGGTCTCGGGGCTCGCGTCGACGACGATGACGAGGTCGTAGAGCGGCGCGAGGGCGTTCTCCGCGAGGAGGGGGACGTCGTGCACGACGACAGCGTCCTGCGCCGCGGCGGACTCCAGCTCACGGGAGCGGGCGCCCACCAGCGGATGCACGATCGAGTTCAGTACGGCGAGTCTGTCCGGGTCGGCGAAGACGATCGAGCCCAGTGCGGGCCGGTCCAGACTGCCGTCCTCGGCGAGCACGTCCTCGCCGAAGGCCTCCACGACCGCGGCGAGGCCTGGCGTGCCCGGCGCGACGACCTCGCGCGCGATACGGTCGGCGTCGATCAGGACGGCGCCGTGCTCCACGAGGAGCCTCGACACCTCGCTCTTGCCGGCGCCGATACCGCCGGTCAGGCCCACCTTCAACATGACCGGCAGCCTAGACGTTCCCCGCGGATCAGTTGTCGCCTTCGCGTTCCGCGAGGAAGCGCTCGAACTCTTTCCCGATCTCGTCCGCGGACGGGATGTCCACCGGCTCGGCCAGCATGTTCCCCCGCGTCTCCGATCCCGCCGCCGCGTCGTACTGGTGCTCAAGACCCTGGACGAGGGCCACGAGATCCTCGTCGCCCTCCTGGATCTGGCGGTCGATCTCGGTCTGGGTGCGGTGGGCGTCGGTGCGCAGGGCGTGGGCGATGCCCGGCAGGACCATGCCGGTGGCGGCCGTGATGGCCTCCAGGACGGTCAGGGCCGCGTCCGGGTACGGCGAACGCGCGATGTAGTGCGGCACGTGGGCCGCGACGCCCAGGACGTCGTGACCGGCCTCCATGAGCCGGTACTCGACCAGGGCCTCGGCGCTGCCGGGAACCTGCGCCTCCTCGAAGGGGCTGCGGTGGCCGGGGACGAGGTCGTGGCGGTTGCCGTGCGGGGTGAGACCGACGGGCCGGGTGTGCGGGACCCCCATGGGGATGCCGTGGAAGTTCACGGACAGCCGCACGCCGAGCCGCTCCACGATCTGCTGGACGGCCGCGGCGAAGCGCTCCCACTCGACGTCCGGCTCCGGGCCGGACAGCAGCAGGAAGGGCGCTCCGGTGGCGTCCTGGACGAGCCGCACGTCCAGGGTGGGCTCCTCGTACTCCGTCCAGCGGTCCCGCTTGAAGGTGAGCAGCGGACGGCGGGCTCGGTAGTCCACGAGCCGGTCGTGGTCGAAACGGGCCACGACCTGGTGGGGCAACGTGTCGAGCAGTCGCTCGACGACCTGGTCGCCGGTCTCGCCCGCGTCGATGTATCCGTCGAAGTGGTAGAGCATGACCAGTCCGGCCGACTCCTGGGCGAGCGCCATGTCAACGACGGCGAGGCCCTTGGGCTCCCATGCGTACAAACCCTGCGGATCAAGCACAGTGACCGCTCCTCCTCGTGTTCATACGCTTCAACACGCCCCGGAACAGCGGCATTCCCACCCCGGACCCTGATCAGGCCATCTCTTAGACCCTTTTCATGACGGGGGATGCCGAGAGCACCCCGTTTTTTTGGGGGCGCGGGGAACTGCGCGACAAGCCTCCACCGGCCCGCAGCGAACAACGAATCCGGGCAACACTGAAGGACCGCACCTCGAAAGGTACGGCCCTTCAGTCACCTGCTAACCCTCAGCGGGCAGCGATCAGCTCTGGCCGCCGGCCAGCTTCTCGCGAAGCGCGGCAAGCGCCTCGTCCGACGCCAGCGCACCGGAGGTGTCCGCACCCTCGGAGGAGTACGAGCTGCCACCGCCGCCGGAACCGCCCGCGGCCGGAGCCGCACCCGCAGCGTCGCCGCCCTCGGCCGCAGCAGCGGCGTCGGCCTCGCGGGACTTGATGACCTGCTGCTGGTGCTGCTCGAAGCGGGTCTGCGCCTCGGCGTACTGGGTCTCCCACACCTCACGCTGGGATTCGAAGCCCTCGAGCCAGTCGTTGGTCTCGGGGTCGAAGCCCTCGGGGTAGATGTAGTTGCCCTGGTCGTCGTAGGACGCGGCCATGCCGTAGAGCGTCGGGTCGAACTCGACCGAGGCCGGGTCCCCACCGAAGGCCTCGTTGGCCTGCTTCAGCGAGAGGCTGATGCGACGACGCTCGAGGTCGATGTCGATGACCTTGACGAAGATCTCGTCGTTGACCTGGACGACCTGCTCCGGGATCTCCACGTGGCGCTCGGCCAGCTCGGAGATGTGGACCAGACCCTCGATGCCCTCGTCCACGCGGACGAACGCACCGAACGGAACCAGCTTCGTGACCTTGCCGGGCACGACCTGGCCGATCTGGTGGGTCCGGGCGAACTGCTGCCACGGGTCTTCCTGCGTCGCCTTCAGCGACAGGGAGACACGCTCGCGGTCCATGTCGACGTCGAGAACCTCGACGGTGACTTCCTGGCCGACCTCGACAACCTCGGAGGGGTGGTCGATGTGCTTCCAGGAGAGCTCGGAGACGTGCACGAGACCGTCGACGCCACCCAGGTCCACGAAGGCACCGAAGTTGACGATCGAGGAAACGACGCCGGAGCGGACCTGACCCTTCTGGAGGGTCGTGAGGAACGTCTGACGGACCTCGGACTGGGTCTGCTCGAGCCAGGCACGGCGGGACAGGACCACGTTGTTGCGGTTCTTGTCCAGCTCGATGATCTTGGCCTCGAGCTCCTTGCCCACGTAGGGCTGGAGGTCGCGGACGCGGCGCATCTCGACGAGGGAGGCCGGCAGGAAGCCACGGAGGCCGATGTCGAGGATGAGACCACCCTTGACGACCTCGATGACGGTACCGGTGACGATGCCGTCCTCTTCCTTGATCTTCTCGATGGTGCCCCAGGCGCGCTCGTACTGGGCGCGCTTCTTCGAGAGGATCAGGCGGCCTTCCTTGTCCTCCTTCTGGAGAACAAGGGCTTCGATCTCGTCACCGACGGCGACGACCTCATTGGGGTCGACGTCGTGCTTGATCGAGAGCTCACGGCTCGGGATGACACCTTCGGTCTTGTAACCGATGTCGAGGAGAACTTCGTCCCGGTCAACCTTGACGATGACGCCGTCGACGATGTCACCATCGTTGAAGTACTTGATCGTCTCGTCGATAGCGGCGAGGAATGCTTCCTCGTCACCGATGTCGTTGACCGCAACCTGCGGGGTGGTGGCGGTGGTCTCGGTGCTGCTCGTCATGTGGGAAAGGGCTCCGGTACGGACAGTGAGTCGTAGGTACTGCTACGCCGGGAGCCCGTGTCGCTCTGAAGAAGCCGGACAGCCAAGGAAGCGCCACATTGGAAAAAATCCAGTGACGCCTCGAAAACCGAGGGGACATACGACAGATGCGAGCGCAGCCTGCTACGTCTGAGGCGCGCAGGCCCGCAGCGCAACTTGTAGCATACGGGGGCAGCCGGACAGGGTCAATGCGCGAAGGCGCACACCCGGGGCGGATCGCCGCATACCCGGCACAAGACATGTCTCACGAGGCCACGCGGACCCGATGACGCCCCATGCGTGACGTCGTCGCGACGGGTGCGACGGAAGAGCCCGCACATTAGTACGAGGGAGCCGATCATCCAAGAGCCCGCAGCAGACCAGCAGGCGACCGGGCCGGACGCCGAGTCGGAGGCCACCCGGCGTGACGCCGACGTCACCGAGAGCTCCCGCGCCAACCGTGGCTGGTGGGACCGCAACGCCGACGAATACCAGATCGAGCACGGCACGTTCCTCGGTGACGACCGCTTCGTGTGGGGCCCCGAGGGCCTCGACGAGGTGGAGGCCGAGTTGCTCGGCCCCTCCGAGGACCTCAAGGGCAAGGACGTCCTGGAGATCGGCGCCGGCGCGGCCCAGTGCGCGCGCTGGCTGACCGTGCAGGGCGCCCGCCCGGTCGCCCTCGACATCTCCCACCGCCAGCTCCAGCACGCCCTGCGCATCGGGACGTCCTTCCCCCTGGTGTGCGCCGACGCGGGCGCGCTGCCCTTCGCGGACGGCTCCTTCGACCTGGCCTGCTCGGCGTACGGCGCGATGCCGTTCGTCGCCGACCCGGTGCTGGTCCTGAAGGAGGTGCGCCGCGTGCTGCGCCCGGGCGGCCGCTTCGTCTTCTCGGTCACGCACCCGATCCGCTGGGCCTTCCCTGACGAGCCCGGCCCCGAGGGTCTGACCGTCTCCGCCTCCTACTTCGACCGCACGCCCTACGTCGAGCAGGACGACAGCGGCCACGCGGTGTACGTCGAACACCACCGCACGATCGGCGACCGGGTGCGTGACGTGGTCGCCGGCGGCTTCCGCCTGGTCGACCTGGTCGAACCGGAGTGGCCGGCCTGGAACACCTCGGAGTGGGGCGGCTGGTCCCCGCTGCGCGGGAACCTGATCCCGGGCTCGGCGATCTTCGTCTGCGAACGCGACTGACGTACACGGGCGTTCGGGCGGCCGTACGACACTAGGGGTGTGATCCGTTACGACGCCCTGGACGTCCTTCCCGTACGCGGTGCCCTGTCCGCGCTGAGCGACGCCCTGGAGGCACACGGCACGGCCGTCCTCGTGGCACCGCCCGGCACCGGCAAGACGACCCTCGTGCCGCTGGCGCTGGCGGGCCTGCTGGACGCCGGGGCACCCGCGCGGAAGGTCGTCGTCGCCGAACCCCGCCGGATCGCCGCCCGCGCGGCAGCGCGCCGGATGGCGTGGCTGCTGGGCGAGAAGGTCGGCGGCAGCGTCGGCTACACCGTGCGCGGCGAGCGGGTGGTCGGGCGGCACACGCGTGTGGAGGTCGTCACGACGGGGGTGCTGCTCCAGCGGCTCCAGCGCGACCAGGAACTGGCCGGCGTCGACGTGGTCGTGCTCGACGAGTGCCATGAGCGGCATCTCGACGCGGACACCACGGCGGCCTTCCTCTGGGACGTACGGCAGACCCTGCGCCCGGAGCTGCGCCTGGTGGCGGCGTCCGCGACGACCGACGCGCAGGGGTGGGCGCGGCTGCTGGGCGACGCGCCCGTGGTCGAGGCGGCGGGCGCCTCCCATCCGGTGGAGGTCGTGTGGGCGCCGCCGGCCCGTCCCGTACGGCCGCCGCACGGCCTGCGCGTGGACCCCGCGCTGCTCGCGCACGTGGCGTCGGTCGTACGGCGGGCGCTGGCCGAACGGGACGGGGACGTGCTGTGCTTTTTGCCGGGCGTGGGCGAGATCGCGCGCGTGGCCGGGCAGTTGGGCGCCCTCGGCGACGTGGAGGTGCTCCAGGTCCACGGCCGGGCGCCCGCGGCCGTGCAGGACGCGGTGCTGGCGGGCGGGGAGCGGCGGCGGGTGGTGCTGACGACGTCCGTGGCCGAGTCGTCCCTGACCGTGCCCGGAGTGCGGGTGGTCGTCGACTCGGGGCTGGCGCGGGAGCCGCGCGTCGACCACGCGCGCGGGCTGAGCGCGCTGGCGACGGTACGGGCCTCGCAGGCGGCCGGGCGGCAGCGGGCCGGGCGGGCGGGGCGTGAGGCGTCCGGCGCGGTGTACCGGTGCTGGGCGGAGGCGGAGGACGCCCGGCTGCCGCGGTTCCCGGCGCCGGAGATCAAGGTGGCCGACCTGACGGCGTTCGCGTTGCAGGTGGCCTGCTGGGGCGACCCGGACGCATCCGGCCTCGCTCTGCTGGATCCGCCGCCGGGCGGGGCGATGGCGGCGGCGCGGGAGGTGCTGACGGCCGTCGGAGCGGTGGACGCGGACGGCCGGGCCACCGCGCGGGGCGCACGGCTGGCCCGTCTGGGGCTGCATCCCCGACTGGGGCGAGCGCTGCTGGACACCTCCGGTGCGGGAGCCGAGGTGATCGCGCTGCTGTCGGAGGAGCCGCCCCGGGAGTACGGCGACGACCTGGCGGCCGCCCTGCGGGCAGCTCGGCGTGGCGGCGACTCCTACGCGGGGCGCTGGCGGACGGAGGTGCGGCGCCTGCGGACCGCCTCGGCGGAGTTCACCGGGTCGGCCGCAGGGAGTGACGGTCTCGTGGCCGCGCTCGCCTTTCCCGAACGCGTCGCCAAGGCCGACGGCGGCTCCTATCTCATGGCCTCCGGCACCCGTGCCGAGCTCTCCGACGGCTCCCCGCTGCGAGGAGCACCCTGGATCGCCGTGGCCGTGGCGGACCGTCCCGTCGGGAAGGGGCACGCGCGTGTGCAGCTCGCCGCCGTGATCGACGAGGACACGGCCCGGTCGGCGGCGGCGTCGCTGCACTCCGAGCGGCAGGAGGTGCAGTGGGCCGACGGGGACGTCGTGGCACGGCGGGTGGAGCGGCTCGGCGCGATCGAGCTCGCGGCACGGCCTCTGAGGAACGCCGACCCCGCTCTCGTACGCGAGGCCCTTCTTGAGGGGCTGCGCCAGGAAGGGCTGCGGCTGCTGCGGTGGACGCCCGACGCCGACG
This sequence comes from Streptomyces sp. NPDC031225, assembly GCF_055570355.1. Classification (NCBI taxonomy): domain Bacteria; kingdom Bacillati; phylum Actinomycetota; class Actinomycetes; order Kitasatosporales; family Streptomycetaceae; genus Streptomyces; species Streptomyces sp. NPDC031225. The sequence goes on from NZ_JBVIHJ010000012.1 coordinate 113,815, forward strand.
TGCTGCGGCAGCGGCTCGCTTTCCTGCACCACCACCTCGGCGACCCGTGGCCCGACGTCAGCGATGACGCGCTCCACGCGCGCGTGGACGAATGGCTGGAGCCGGAGCTGAGCCGCGCCCGGCGACGGGCCGACCTGGCGCGCATCGACGCCGGAGGGGCACTCACGCGCCTCCTCCCCTGGGCCTCGGGAGAGGCCGCACGGCTCGACGAACTGGCACCCGAGCGGGTCGCCGTACCGAGTGGGTCCAGAATCCGGATCGACTACGGCGACCCCGGGCAGCCGGTCCTCGCCGTGAAGCTGCAGGAGATGTTCGGGCTGCAGGAGTCGCCCCGCATCGCCGGCGTTCCGCTGCTCGTGCATCTCCTGTCGCCCGCCGGGCGGCCCGCCGCCGTCACCGCCGACCTCGCCTCCTTCTGGAAGGACGGCTACAAGGGGGTGCGGGCGGAGTTGCGCGGCCGGTATCCGAAGCATCCGTGGCCACAGGATCCGGCGGGCGCCGAGCCGACGCGGTACACCAACGCGCGGCTCAGGCGGTGACCGGTTCGGGCGTCTGCGCCTTCACGGGGACCGGGCGGCGGCTGCGGGCTTCCAGCCACAGCGACAGCGCCAGCAGCAGCACGCCCAGGGTCAGAAAGCCCCAGGGCAGGTAGGAGGTCATGAGGAGGACCAGGGTGCGGTTCGACTTGACCAGGTCGACCGTGTGCCGGATGTAGTCCTCGCGCATCTTCACGTCGCCGGCGAAGACCGTCACCTTGTCGCGGCCGTCGAGCAGGGTGCCGCCGCGCAGCTCCTCCTTGTGGAGTTCCTCACCGTAGACAGGGGCGCCGGTGACGGGTTCGACCCAGAACTTGCGGACCGTGGTGTACCAGCGAGTGGTGCCGGTCTTGGCGATGGTCGCGGGGGTGATCCCCTGGATCGGCATGGTCTTCGGGAAGGGCACCCGGGTCCAGGGGATGGTCTGCTCGAAGTAGTAGACGTCGACGCCGCGGAAGTTCTGGGTGCCCTTGTAGTGGATGGGGGCCGAGGTGCGGGCCTGGGCGTCGAAGTACACGTAGTCCCGCTTCTCCGTCAGGAACGGGAACTTGAACTCGATGCCCTCGCGTTTGACGGGGTCGCCGTCGACCATCTCGCCGGTGGCGTGGACGGGGTCCTGGGTGTGGGCGTCGAAGATGTAGCGCTCGGGGATCTTGGAGACCATCTTGCCGTCGGGGCCGACGACATAGGACAGGCCGTCCCAGACGACGACGTCCTTCCCGGCCGTCTTCTCGATCTTCTCCGAGGCCTCCACGTTGCCCTTGAGGGTCTGCACGATGGTGACCTTGGGGACCTTCTTCGCCTTCATTCCGTCGTTGTAGTCGATGAGGGTCGCGTCCTTGGCCTCCAGGACCATGTCCTGGTACTGGTTCGCGGGGATCTTGGCCAGGCGCGGGAAGGCGTACCAGCGCAGCAGTGGGGACAGCGCCGCGAAGAACACGGCGAGGGCGAGCAGGACCAGGCTGGTCTTGCGGCGCATCTCGGCCTCCCGGGCGGGCGGTTACGGGTGTGCGGGCACCGTGGTCAGCAGTGGTTTCGGAGACGTCTTCCCCGTCGGCTGCCCCATCGCGGTGATGGCGAGGATCAGGGCGAACGCGAGGGCGAGACCGGTCGCGGCGGCGATCAGGGCGCGCATGGCTGCCTCCCTGCCAACAGGAACTGATACATCGTCAGGTCCGGCACCGTAGCAACGGGCGGGCGAGATGAGAACACGCGCGCACCGACGAAGGGCGCCCTGTCCGCCGTGGCGGAGAGGGCGCCCTTCGAGGTGGGTCCGGTGTCTACGAACTCGCGCCGGGGCTGGGCGACGGGCTCGTGGAGGTGTCCGCGGTGGTGTCCGCGGCGGCCGCCGCCACGGTCAGTGTCACGTCCAGCGTCGCTCCGCCGGCGGTGGTGATGCGGAGCACGAAGGTGCCGGTGGTGTCGTCGGCGTAGAGCTGCGGCAGCTTCAGCAGGCCGTCGGCGTCCGTCGTGAGGCCCGTCAGGGTGCGCACGGTCTTGCCGTCGGCGTCCTTGAAGTAGGGGCCCTTGTCGTTCTCGGTGGCGTCGTCGGCGGACTTGATGAGGGTGGCGGTGGCGGCGACCTTGTCGGCCACGGCGCCCTTGTAGGTGGCCTTCACCTGAACCGCGTCGGCGAACTGACCGCTCGGGACGCAGGTCAGATCGGTCGTGGTGGTCCGGGCGAGGGTGTCGGCGACGCGCTGGGTCACGGTGGCCGTGTAGTCCGGGCCGGTGACGGTACGGCCGATGAGGGTCGCGCGGACCGTGAAGGTGCCGGTGGTCTCGCCCGCCTGGAGCGCGGGCGCGGTGGCCACGCCGTTGGCGCCCGTGAGGCCGGTGGCGACCTTCTCGCCGCCGGTGAAGGTGGCGTCGGTGTCGCCGACGATCGTGAAGCGGATCCGGACCTTGGGAACGCCCATGCCTGCGGCGTTCTCCGCCTTGGTGCTGATCCTCCCGGTGAACGCGTCGCCCGCCGTCGCGGTGAGCTTCGCGGTGCCCGAGTCCTCCAGGTGGTCCACCGACTGGGTCGGGGTGACGGGAGTCGTCGGGGCCGGCGAGGTGGGGGTCCCCGAGGGCGGCGGGGTGGTCGGGGGCGGCGTCGGGCTCGGCGAGCCGGTGCCGGGCGTGTTCGGCGTGGACGCACCGGGTGTCGTGGTCGACGGCGTCGAGTGGGACGAGCCGTTGCTGCCGTCGCTGCGGCTGTCCGGGACGGTGCCGGTGCCGTCGGGGACCTCGTAGGTGCCCTTGCGGTAGTACTCCAGCCACGACAGGACCGTGTCCAGGTAGTCCTGCGACGGGTTGTAGCTGAGGATCGCCTTTGCCAGGTCGCCGCTGGTCGACAGGTCCCAGCCGTTGCGGCACAGGTAGTGGCCGGTGGCGAGGGAGGCGTCGTAGATGTTGTTCGGGTCCTTCACCCCGTCGCCGTTGCCGTCGCGGCCGGCCCACGCCCAGGTGGACGGGATGAACTGCATCGGGCCGACGGCCGAGTCGTAGGTGCTGTTGCCGTCGTAGGCACCGTTGTCGGTGTCCTTGATGAGCGCGAAGCCGTTGCCGTCGAGCTGCGGGCCGAGGATCTTGGAGGTCGTGGTGCCGTCCGCGTCGACCCGGCCGCCGCGGGCCTGGCCCGACTCGACCTGGCCGATGGCGGCGAGGAGCTGCCAGGGCAGGTTGCAGCCGGGCTTGGACTCCTGGAGCTCGGCCGCGGCCTTCTTGTACGCGGCGAGGACGGTCGCGGGTATCCCGGCCTCGGCCTCGGTCGGAGTGGTGACGGAGGTGCCGTCGGTCGGCGCGGGGCTCGGGGTGTTCAGCGGCGGCAGGTCCGTGTAGTAGGGCGAGTTGCCGGTCGCGCTGTCGTCACCGGCGGTCGCGTCGGGGGAGGGCTGGGCGTCGGCGGCGGTCGATCTGCCGTTGTCGTCGACCGTCGCCCCCGGGGCCTGGGAAGCGGCCAGTGCCGCGACCGCGGCCGCGGCCACGGCGGTGGTCACCGCTCCCTTGCGGAGCCTCCTGCCGAATTGCGCCGCCATAAGGTGAACCCCTCCCGTGGACGCACGAACGCCCGTCTCCGTCTGTCGCTCTCGTCCAGTTGTGACAGTCGAGCCGCCCTGGAGGTTGCCCCCGTGACGCGCGGTAATTCCTGAGGTGCGCGTTCGATCGAGCTCTCCAGCCCGGTGACCCGTGCGACCCTACGACAACTTCCTTTTCTCGGACACCGGTTCGCGCCCGGTATTCACCGATTGGCCATGTTCGATCGATGCGGGGCCGCGTCGCCCATACTGGGCGGGACCGATCACCCGGGCCGCCACCCGGGCCAACGCCCGTCGCGAGGAGCCCCGTTGCCGTTCACTCTCAGCCACGCGGCGGCGGTACTGCCCGCGGTGCGGTCCGACGGAAGCGGCCGGGGCCGACTGGTTCCGGCCGTACTCGTGGCCGGTTCCTTCTCGCCCGACATGACCTATTTCGCGGCAAGTGCCCTGTCCGGGGCGATGGAGTTCGGCACCGTCACGCACTCCTTCCCGGGCGTCTTCACGGTCGACGTCCTGATCGCCTGGGCCCTGGTGGGCCTGTGGCTGCTGCTGCGTGAGCCGCTGGTGGCCCTGCTGCCACGGCGACTGCAGGGCGGGGTGGCGACCCTGCTGCGCTGTGGAACGCCACGCGCGCGTGTACGTACGGGGCTGGTCGTGCGCTGGTACGTCTCCGCCGCGCTGGGGGCGCTCACCCATGTCGTGTGGGACGCGTTCACCCACTACGACCGGTGGGGGATGCGGCTGCTGCCCTTCCTGGGCCGGGAGGTGGCCGGGTCGCCTCTGTACTGGTATCTCCAGTACGGCAGTTCGGCGGCGGCGGCACTCGTGATCGCCCTCTGCTGCGGGTACGCGCTGCGGCGGGCACCCGCGACGGCCGAGCCGACCGGGGTCCCCGAACTGTCGGTACGGGACCGGTGGTGGGCCGTGGCCGTGATCGGCGGATGCGTGACGGTGGGCGCGGTGCAGCGGGCCTCGCGGTGGTGGGCGCAGCGGGACTCCGGCACGAAGCTCCTGGAACTGATTCCCACGCTCTGTTTCGGAGTCGGGGCCGGGCTCGTGCTCGGAGTGCTGCTGTACGCCGTGGGGGTCAGGCTGTGGCGCCCGGCTCCGGCGTCCGCCGACCGGGAACAGGCTGCTCTTCCGGTCGCTCGCTGACGGTGCCGGCCGCCGCGACGAACACCGTCATCGTGGGCATCGGACGGGACCGGGGTCGCAGGGCGAGCGCCAGGGCCAGATAACCGAGCGCCAGCTCGACCCACAGCCGCGTGCCGGACGGCGCCGCCCTCTCTTCCTCTACGGCGTCCTCGTCATGGCGGGCGAGGCGGTGCCGTAGGCCTGCGGCCCGTGCCCGTGCCCGGTGGAGGAGGATCGCCAGGTCGACGGGGATGCGGGGGGTGCTTGCGGTGGCCGCGTAGGGCGGGACCGGGGGCCGTGTGAACGACGGGGCCTGGTCGGCGTGCGCCTGTGCCGGCGTCCGTGCGGGGGCCGTCCGGCGGTGGAGTATGCGTATACCCATGACCGCATCCTGGCCGGGGGCGGGGCGGGGGGCGTTGTTGTGGCGTCCACGCGAGTGATGCGCCCGACCGCCTGAGAAGCCGCTACGCCAGGTCGCGGGGCGGGTGCGACCCGGTGGGGGCTGGTCGCGCAGTTCCCCGCGCCCCTAAAAGGGCGAGCCCAAGCGACGCAAACCGCGACGAACCGCACACCTGAGAAGCTGCTACGCCAGGTCGCGGGGCGGGTGCGGCCCGGTGGGGGCGGGCGTTTTTGCGCAGTTCCCCGCGCCCCTGGGTGGGGACGGTGGACGCTCCTTTGGACGCGTACGGCGTGCAGGGGGCGGGGTGGGGGGTGTCCGCCCGCAGCGGCCGGCGTCCGGAACCGAGCACTGCTCAAGGAACCGAGCCGCCGGACCGAGGACGGACACCCCCCACCCCGCACCCGACCCACCCACCGAACCGCACGCGACAGGGGCGCGGGGAACTGCGCAAAAAACGCCCGCCCCCACCGAACCCGCACACGCCAAGCCCGCCGCAGGCTAATGCGCTGCCGACTCCCAGTCCGGCCCATCGCCCACCGACACACCCAGCGGCACGTTCAACTGAACCGCAGCCGACATCTCGCGGCGGACGATCTCCTCCGCGGCCTGCCGCTCCCCCGGCGCGATCTCCAGGACGATTTCGTCGTGGACCTGAAGCAGCATCCGTGAGGTGAGCCCGGCCTCACGCAAGGCGTCGTCCACCTTGAGCATGGCGATCTTCACGATGTCCGCCGCGGTGCCCTGAATCGGCGCGTTGAGGGCCATCCGCTCGGCCGCCTCCCGCCGCTGCCGGTTGTCGCTGTTGAGGTCGGGAAGATAGCGCCGACGCCCGAACAGCGTCGCCGTGTACCCCGTGGCCCGCGCCTCGTCGACCGCCCGTCGCAGATAGTCCCGCACTCCGCCGAACCGCTCGAAGTAGGCGTCCATGAGGGCCCGCGCCTCCCCCGCGTCGATGTTCAGCTGCTGTGAGAGCCCGAACGCCGACAGCCCGTACGCGAGCCCGTACGACATCGCCTTGATCTTGCGCCGCATCTCCGCGTCGACGGCGTCGGGCTCGACGGCGAAGACCTGGGAGGCCGCCGTGGTGTGCAGGTCCTCACCCGAGGTGAACGCCTCGATGAGCCCGGCGTCCTCGGACAGATGGGCCATCACCCGCAGCTCGATCTGGCTGTAGTCCGCGGTCATGAGGGACTCGAAGCCCTCACCCACCACGAACCCGCGCCGGATCGCCCGCCCCTCATCGGTACGGACGGGAATGTTCTGGAGGTTCGGATCCGTCGACGACAGCCGGCCTGTCGCCGCCACGGTCTGGTTGAACGTCGTGTGGATACGGCCGTCCGCGGCGACCGTCTTGATCAGGCCCTCCACGGTCACCCGCAGCTTGGCCTGCTCACGGTGCCGGAGCATGATCACCGGCAGTTCGTTGTCCGTCTGGGTCGCCAGCCACGCGAGGGCGTCGGCGTCGGTGGTGTAGCCGGTCTTGGTCTTCTTCGTCTTCGGCAGGCCCAGCTCGCCGAAGAGGACCTCCTGGAGCTGCTTGGGCGAACCGAGGTTGAACTCGTGCCCGGCGGCCGCGTGCGCCTCCTTCACGGCCTGTTGGACGGCGCCCGCGAACATCTGCTCCATGGCCTCCAGGTGGGCCCGGTCGGCCGCGATGCCGTGCCGCTCCATGCGGGCCAGCAGGGCGGAGGAGGGCAGTTCCATGTCACGCAGCAGGTCCGCGGCGCCGACCTCGTCCAGGCGCCCCTGGAAGGCGGTGCCCAGATCGAGGACGGCCCGCGCCTGGATCATCAGCGCCTCGGCCTCGGCCCCGTCGTCCGTGCCGAACGCGAGCTGTCCGTCGACCGCGGCGGCGGGGGCCAGCTCCCGGCCCAGGTACTCCAGCGACAGTGCGTCCAGGTCGAAGGACCGGCGCCCCGGCTTGACCAGGTACGCGGCGAGCGCGGTGTCCATGCCGACGCCGCCGATGCTCCAGCCGTGCTCGGCGAAGACCCGCATCGCGCTCTTGGAGTTGTGCAGCACCTTGGGCCGCTCGGCGTCGGCGAGCCAGGCCGTCCACGCCCTGTCGTCGGCCTCGTCGAGCTGGGACGGGTCGAACCAGGCGGCCGCCCCGCCGGACGCGGCGAGCGCGACCTCGGCGACCGAGCCGGTGCCCAGGCCCCAGGTGTCGACCGTGACGAGACCCAACGGCTGCTGCGTGCCGTGCTCCGCGAGCCACGGCGCCAGCTCGCCGGTGCCGAGGACCGTGCCGTCGACCTCCACGCCCGCCGCGACGACCGGGCTCTCCTCGGCCTCCTCCGCACCCGGGTCGACGGCCAGCAGCCGCTCCCGCAGGGAGGGGTTCCGGATCTCCAGGGTGTCGAGGATCATCGCGAGCGACTTGCGGTCGTACGGGGCGCGCTCCAGCTCGGTGACCGTCTTGGGGAGCTCGACCGTGCGCACCATCTCGGTGAGGCGGCGGTTCAGCTTGACGGCCTCCAGGTGGTCGCGGAGGTTCTGCCCGGCCTTGCCCTTGACCTCCTCGACGCGCTCGACCAGCTCCGCGAACGACCCGAACTGGTTGATCCACTTGGCCGCGGTCTTCTCGCCGACGCCGGGGATGCCCGGGAGGTTGTCGGACGGGTCGCCGCGCAGGGCCGCGAAGTCGGGGTACTGGGCGGGCGTCAACCCGTACTTCTCGAAGACCTTCTCCGGGGTGAACCGGGTCAGCTCCGAGACACCCTTCGTCGGATACAGCACGGTGGTGTGCTCGCTGACCAGCTGGAAGGAGTCGCGGTCACCGGTGACGATCAGCACGTCGAAGCCCGCGGCCTCGGCCTGGGTGGCCAGGGTCGCGATGACGTCGTCGGCCTCGAAGCCGTCGACCGCGAACCGGGAGACCTGCATCGCGTCGAGGACCTCGCCGATCAGCTCGACCTGGCCCTTGAACTCGTCCGGGGTCTTGGACCGGTTGGCCTTGTACTCCGTGAACTCCTCGGAGCGCCAGGTCTTGCGCGACACGTCGAAGGCCACCGCGAAGTGCGTGGGCGCCTCGTCGCGCAGGGTGTTGGCCAGCATCGACGCGAAGCCGTAGATCGCGTTCGTCGGCTGGCCGGTCGCGGTGGTGAAGTTCTCCGCGGGCAGCGCGAAGAACGCGCGATAGGCCAGCGAGTGCCCGTCCATGAGCATCAGGCGCGGACGGCTGCCGCCGGGGCTGTTGTCGGTCTTCTTCGATGCTGTCTCTGCCACGCCCCCGATCCTGCCACGCCCCACTGACAGTCAGCCCCGCCCGCCGCCGACGGCACGCACCGCCGCCGCTCCCCCAGCGCCCGCAAATCCCGTTGTCACCGGCGCGTGCGAGGATCGGAGAGGTACCTCACATGTGTGTGCGAAGGAGAGAGTCCGATGGCCACGAAGCCGCCCAAGGGTGATCCGGTTCAGGACGCTCCTCAGGTCACCGAGCCGAAGCACGCGGCGGCGGGACTGCCCGCCATCGGGCACACCCTGCGCATCGCGCAGCAGCAGATGGGCGTGAAGCGCACCGCCCTGACCCTGCTGCGTGTCAACCAGAAGGACGGCTTCGACTGCCCGGGCTGCGCCTGGCCGGAGCCGGAGCACCGGCACGCGGCGGAGTTCTGTGAGAACGGCGCGAAGGCGGTCGCCGAGGAAGCCACGCTGCGCCGGGTCACCCCGGAGTTCTTCGCCGCGCACCCCGTCGCCGACCTGGCGAACAGGAGCGGCTACTGGCTGGGCCAGCAGGGGCGGCTCACCCACCCCATGTACGTCCCCGAGGGCGGCACGCACTACGAACCGGTCACCTGGGAGCGCGCCTTCGACATCGTGGCCGAGGAGATCGCCGCCCTCGACTCCCCCGACGAGTCCGTCTTCTACACCTCGGGACGCACCAGCAACGAGGCCGCGTTCCTCTACCAGCTCTTCGCCCGCGAGCTCGGCACGAACAACCTGCCGGACTGCTCCAACATGTGCCACGAGTCGTCCGGTTCGGCGCTCAGCGAGACCATCGGCATCGGCAAGGGCAGCGTCCTGCTCGACGACCTGTACCAGGCCGACCTGATCATCGTCGCCGGACAGAACCCCGGGACCAACCACCCCCGCATGCTCTCCGCGCTGGAGAAGGCCAAGGCGAACGGCGCGAGGATCATCAGCGTCAACCCGCTGCCCGAGGCCGGCCTGGAGCGCTTCAAGAACCCGCAGACCCCCCAGGGCATGCTCAAGGGCGCCGCGCTCACCGATCAGTTCCTCCAGATCCGTATCGGCGGCGACCAGGCTCTCTTCCGCCTCCTCAACAAGCTGATCCTCGAGACCGAGGGTGCCGTCGACGAGGCTTTCGTCCGCGAACACACCCACGGCTACGAGGAGTTCGCCGAGGCCGCCCATGCCGCCGACTGGGACGAGACGCTCACCGCGACCGGCCTCACGCGCGCGGAGATCGAGGAAACCCTCGCCATGGTCCTCGCCTCCGAGCGGACCATCGTCTGCTGGGCCATGGGCCTCACCCAGCACAAGCACTCCGTGCCGACCATCCGCGAGGTCGTCAACTTCCTCCTCCTGCGCGGCAACATCGGCCGCACCGGCGCCGGCGTCTGCCCGGTCCGCGGCCACTCCAACGTCCAGGGCGACCGCACCATGGGCATCTTCGAGCGCCCCGCGCCCGCCTTCCTGGACGCCCTGGAGAAGGAGTTCGGCTTCGCCCCGCCGCGCGAGCACGGCTTCGACGTCGTGCGCGCCATCCGCGCCCTGCGCGACGGGGAGGCCAAGGTGTTCTTCGCCATGGGCGGCAACTTCGTCTCCGCCTCCCCCGACACCGACGTCACCGAGGCCGCCATGCGGCGCGCCCGCCTCACCGTGCACGTGTCGACCAAGCTCAACCGCTCGCACGCGGTCACGGGCGCGCGTGCCCTGATCCTGCCGACCCTCGGCCGCACCGAGCGCGACCTCCAGGGCAGCGGCGAGCAGTTCGTGACCGTCGAGGACTCCATGGGCATGGTGCACGCCTCCCGCGGCCGCCTGGAGCCCGCCGGCGGACAGCTGCTGTCCGAGCCGGCCATCGTGTGCCGGCTGGCCCGCCGGGTCCTGGGCGAGAACAGCCGCACGCCCTGGGAGGAGTTCGAGAAGGACTACGCCACCGTCCGCGACCGCATCGCCCGCGTCATCCCCGGCTTCGAGGACTTCAACGCGCGCGTGGCGCAGCCCGGCGGCTTCACCCTGCCGCACGCCCCGCGCGACGAACGCCGCTTCCCCACCGCCACCGGCAAGGCCAACTTCACCGCAGCGCCCGTCGAGTACCCCGCACTGCCCGAGGGCCGCCTGCTGCTGCAGACGCTGCGCTCGCACGACCAGTACAACACCACGATCTACGGCCTCGACGACCGCTACCGGGGCATCAAGAACGGCCGCCGGGTCGTCCTGGTCAACCCCGAGGACGCGGGAAAGCTCAAGCTCGCCGACGGCTCGTACGTCGACCTCGTCAGCGAGTGGAAGGACGGAGTGGAGCGGCGGGCGCCCGGGTTCCGGGTCGTGCACTACCCGACGGCACGGGGCTGCGCGGCCGCGTACTACCCCGAGACCAACGTCCTCGTACCGCTGGACGCCACCGCCGACACCAGCAACACCCCGGCCAGCAAGTCCGTCGTCGTACGTCTGGAACAATCGGCAACCGACTGAGCGTTTGCTCAGCGCAGGCAGTCGTAGCGACCCGGACGAACGGAGCCCGCCCCATGGGTGAGCAGCAGCACGCCACGTTTCCCCAAGAGGTCATCGACGAGTACGCGGCGCTCGGCGTCGACCTCGTCGCCATGTTCTCGGCCGGACACCTGGGCACCCGCATGGGCGTCCAGATCATCGAGGCCTCCGCCGACCGGGTCGTCGGCACCATGCCCGTCGAGGGCAACACCCAGCCGTACGGCCTCCTGCACGGCGGCGCCTCGGCCGTACTCGCCGAGACCCTCGGATCCGTCGGCTCCATGCTGCACGCCGGAAGCTCGAAGATCGCCGTCGGCGTCGACCTGAACTGCACCCACCACCGCGGAGCCCGCTCGGGACTCGTGACCGGAGTGGCCACACCCGTGCACCGCGGCCGGTCCACCGCCACCTACGAGATCGTCATCAGCGACGAGGAAGGACGACGGGTCTGCACCGCCCGCCTGACCTGCCTGCTGCGGGACGCCCCCGCACGCTGACCGCACGACACCCCGACTGGGCACCGCCCCCCGACTCCCCTACCGTTCTCCCATGACCGGTATCGGCCCCGTCGAGCCCGTCAACTCACCGCAGACGGGGGACGACCACGACGTCATCGGCGTCGACGAACCACGCCTGACGGACCGTTGGACCACGTGGTGGAACAACCTGCCCCCCAGGGCCCGCAGAACCGCCCTGGGGACGGCCGCGCTCACCCTGCTCACCGCCGGCATCCTCCTCCCCCGCGCCCTGCCCGACGACCACCCCGCGCCACCGGACACCCCCGTCCCCTGGCCCGCCAACGTCACCGCCTGGCGCTACCTCGGACCCGCCGGGCTCCCCCGAAGCCCCGGCACACACCCCACCAGCGGACGGTTCCGGTTCGCCGTCGACGTCCGCAGCGGACCACCCGTCACCCTCCGGGTCACCGGAGCCGCCTTCACCGGACTCACCGCCCACGCCCTGCCCGCGGACTTCACCGTGCACGCCGGCACGACACGCCGGGTCACCGTGGAGATATCGGTTTCCGACTGCTCCGGCCTGCCCCTGAACGCCGACCTACTCTTCCTTGACGTAACGCTGCGTAACGCGCGCGCAATACAACACCATAGTTTCATCTTCGGCAGCGCGTACTCCCGCGACCTTTCCGGGCTCCTGCGCAGCGCCTGCAGCCCTATCGCCACGCCACAAGCGCCACGGCCAAGCGGAAGTGCAGGTTCTCAAAATGCGGACCGAACGGAAAATCCGCCAAAACGGCTGAGAGCCCCCTTCGCGGAAGCCCACCATCCACCACGTCATAACAAGAAAGTCACAAGCCCGCGCACAGCGATGCCCCTGCCTGCAAACCGGGCTTAGAGTCACGGCCAGTCACCGCTCCATCGGGAGTTCGGTACCAGCGCGGCACAAACCGTACCCACGAGGACGGACGTGCCTGCGGAGAGGACTGATTGTGCGACGTTCTTTGGTGATTCTGACCTCCGTCATGGCGACGGGGGCTCTGACGCTCACCGCCTGCGGCTCCCGAGACGACAAGGGCGACAGCAGCGACAACGGGAGCAACACCACCCTCACCATCGGCGTGGACGCCCCGCTGTCCGGCGAGAACTCCACCACGGGTCTCGGCATCCAGTACGGCGCCCAGATCGCCGTCGACGACGCCAACAAGGCCAAGCTCGTCCCCGGCGTCACCTTCAAGCTGAAGGCCTACGACGACAAGGCGCAGCCGGCCACCGGCCAGTCCAACGCCACCGCGATCACCGGTGACAAGACCGCCGTCGGCGCCGTCGGCCCGCTGAACTCCGGCGTGGCCCAGACGATGCAGCAGGTGTTCGCCTCGGCCAACATGGTCGAGATCTCCCCCTCGAACACCAACCCCGCCCTGACCCAGGGCAAGAACTGGCAGACGGACAAGAAGCGTCCCTACAAGACGTACTTCCGCACCGCCACCACCGACGAGCTGCAGGGCAGCTTCGCCGCCGACTACGCGTACAACGGCCTCAAGAAGAAGAAGGTCTTCGTCGTCGACGACAAGCAGACCTACGGCGCCGGCCTCGCCAAGATCTTCAACGAGCAGTTCAAGAAGCTCGGCGGCGCCGTGGTCGGCACCGACCACGTCAACACCGGCGACAAGGACTACGGCTCCCTCGTCACCAAGATCAAGACCTCCGGTGCCGACCTCCTCTACTACGGCGGCCAGTACGACGAGTCCGCCCTCATCACCAAGCAGATGAAGGACGGCGGAGTCAAGATCCCGCTCTTCGGCGGCGACGGCATGTTCGCCTCCACCTACATCGAGGCCGGCGGCACCGAGACCGAAGGCGACCTCGCCACCGCGGTCGGCGTCCCCGCCGACACCCTGCCCGCCGCCAAGACCTTCATCGAGACCTACAAGTCCAAGGGCTACAAGGGTGACTACGGCGCCTACGGCGCGTACTCCTACGACGCCACCACCGCCATCATCAAGGCCGTGAAGGCCGCCGTCGACGCCAACGGCGGCAAGGTCCCCACCGACATCAACGCCCTGCGCTCCTCCGTCGTCGACGGCGTCCAGAAGTCCGACTTCGAGGGCATCTCCGGCAAGGTCTCCTTCGACCAGTACGGCGACACCACCAACAAGCAGCTCACCGTCTACCAGGTCACCAAGGGTGCGTGGAAGGCTGTGAAGACCGGCACCGCCGACCTCGGCTAGTCCGGCCCCACAGCAGAACCAGCACCACCACGGGCCGCGCGGAAGGGGACCCCGACCGCGCGGCCCTTGCCACACCCCACCCCTGCACACCACCAGTGCACACGACCACCAGCGACAATGGAGGCCACGCGGTGAACACCCTGCCGCAGCAGCTGGCCAACGGGCTGCTTCTGGGCTCGATGTACGGGCTGATCGCCATCGGCTACACGATGGTGTACGGCATCGTCCAGCTCATCAACTTCGCGCACGGCGAGATCTTCATGACCGGGGCCTTCGGCGCCTTCACGGTCTACTTCTACATCCTCCCCGACGGCATCTCCATGGCCGTCGCCGTCCCCCTGATGCTCGTCGGAGGCGGCCTCGTCGCCGTCCTCATGGCGGTCGGAGCGGAACGGTTCGCCTACCGGCCCCTGCGCGGAGCACCACGGCTCGCACCACTCATCACCGCGATCGGCCTCTCCCTGGCCCTCCAGGAAGTCGTCCGCAACTTCTACCCCGGCGCCGACCGCGCCGTCGCCTTCCCCGGCCTCGACAACACCCACGACATCGGCTCCGTCACCATCAAGGACGCCGACATCTTCCTCGTCGTCGCCGCCGTCGTCTGCATGTCCGGCCTCGCCTTCTTCGTCCGCAAGTCCCGCACCGGCCGCGCCATGCAGGCCACCGCACAGGACCCGGACACCGCACAGCTCATGGGCATCGACACCAACCGCATCATCGTCATCGCCTTCGCCATCGGCGGCTTCTTCGCCGCCGTCGCCGCCGTCGCCTACGGCCTCAAGTACGGCAGCATCGACTACCGCATGGGCTTCCTGATGGGCCTCAAGGCCTTCACCGCAGCCGTCCTCGGCGGCATCGGCAACATCTACGGCGCCATGCTCGGCGGCCTCGTCCTCGGCGTCGCCGAGACCCTCGCCTCCGCCTACATCGACGGCATCCCAGGCATGGACAAACTCGGCGGACAGAGCTGGGCCAACGTCTGGGCCTTCGCGCTCCTCATCATCGTTCTCCTCGTCAGGCCACAAGGCCTGCTCGGCGAACGCGTCGCGGACAGGGCGTGATCACCATGACCGACACCACCACTCGCCGCCTGATCCCGCTGCCCCTCACGGCCGCCCGCGCACTCCTCCTCGCCGGAGGCATCGCCACCGCCGCCTCCGCCTTCCTCGCCTGGACCTGGACCAGCGAGTTCCCCGGCGACCTCACCGTCACCGGCTACCCCGGCGGCCTCCAATGGCTGACCCTCATCGCCGGCCTCCTCACCACCCTCTTCACCCTCGCCTCCTACGGCACCCCAGGACTCCGCGGACTCATCCCCGCCCGCAACAACGCCCCCCTGGTCCTCACCGCCATCGGCGCCTTCGGCGTCACCTGGTACACGATCATCTCGATCGCCGCAGAACTCGGCGGACTCACCAACCTCGAACCCGGCGGCTGGATCGCGGCCATCGCCTCCCTCCTGCCCGTCATCGGCGCCCTCGCCCTCCCCGAGCGCGACACCGCCAACACCGACGCACTCCTCAAGGCCTACATCGCCAAGCCCGACGGCATCCCCGCCGCCCCGCCCCTCAGCCCCTGGGTGGAACGCGCGCTCATCACCGTCGCCACGATCATCGGCCTCGCCGTCTTCACCTACGGCATCGACACCGAGTACGGCGAACTCTTCGTCGGCTACCTCATCGTCGTCGTCTTCGCCGTCTGGGCCCTGCACACCGCAGGCCTCATGGACCGCTTCTCCGCACTCGTCGCCCGCAACCGCAGCTTCACGCTCGCCATGGGCTTCGCCGCCGCGATCGCGTTCCCCTTCACCCAGACCGACGACCACTATGCCAACATCGGCGTCAACATCCTGATCTTCGGCACCGTAGCCCTCGGCCTCAACATCGTCGTCGGCCTCGCCGGACTCCTCGACCTCGGATACGTCGCCTTCCTCGGCGTCGGCGCCTACACCGCCGCCCTCGTCTCCGGTTCCGAGTTCTCCCGCTTCTCCGGCGTCCACTTCCCCTTCTGGCTCGCCGCCATCACCGGCGCCGCCGCATCCCTCCTCTTCGGCGTCCTCATCGGCGCCCCCACCCTGCGACTGCGCGGCGACTACCTCGCCATCGTCACCCTCGGCTTCGGAGAGATCTTCCGCATCGCCGTCAACAACATGGACGGCGAATCCGGCCCCGACATCACCAACGGACCCAACGGCATCCCCGCCATCCCCGACCTCAACCTCCTCGGGTTCGACCTCGGCAAAGCCCACGACATCGGCGGCTTCACCCTCGGCCGCTTCGCCAACTACTACCTGCTGATGGTCCTCATCATGGCCATCGTCGTCCTCGTCTACACCCGCGCCGCCGACTCCCGCATCGGCCGCTCCTGGATCGCCATCCGCGAAGACGAAACCGCCGCCACCGCCATGGGCATCAACGGCTTCCGCGTCAAACTCATCGCCTTCGCCCTCGGCGCCTCCCTCGCCGGCCTCGCCGGCACCGTCAGCGCCCACGTCACCTACAGCGTCGTCCCCACCCCCTACCAGTTCGCCGGCTCCACACCTCCGAACTCGGCGTTCCTCCTCGCCGCAGTCGTCCTCGGCGGCATGGGCACGGTCGCAGGCCCGATCCTCGGCGCGGCACTCCTCTACCTGCTCCCGGAAAAGCTCGTCTTCCTCCAGGACAAGTCACTGCTCGCCTTCGGCATCGCCCTCATCCTGCTGATGCGCTTCCGCCCCGAAGGCATCATCGCCAACCGCCGCCGCCAACTCGAATTCCACGAGACCGGCCAACTCGACGTACCCGACACCACCACACTGACCGGCCAACCAGCCACCGTGACCAAGGCGGGGGCATGAGCACAATGACGACACAGACCACACCCGTACTCGAAGCCCGCAACGTCACCATGCGCTTCGGCGGCCTCACCGCCGTCCGCTCCGTCGACTTCACCGTCAACGCAGGCGAAATCGTCGGCCTCATCGGACCCAACGGCGCCGGCAAGACCACCTTCTTCAACTGCCTCACCGGCCTGTACGTCCCCACCGAGGGCACAGTGTCGTACAAGGGCACCGTGCTCCCCCCGAAGCCCCACCTGGTCACCCAGGCCGGCATCGCCCGCACCTTCCAGAACATCCGCCTCTTCGCCAACATGACCGTCCTGGAAAACGTCCTCGTCGGCCGCCACACCCGCACCAAGGAAGGCCTCTGGTCAGCCCTCCTCCGCGGCCCCGGCTTCAAGAAGGCAGAAAAGGCCAGCGAAGAACGCGCCATGGAACTCCTGGAGTTCATCGGCCTGGAGGCCAAGCGCGACCACCTCGCCCGCAACCTCCCCTACGGCGAACAGCGCAAGCTGGAGATCGCACGCGCCCTGGCCTCCGAGCCGGGCCTGCTCCTCCTCGACGAGCCGACCGCCGGCATGAACCCCCAGGAGACCCGAGCCACCGAAGAGCTCGTCTTCGCCATCCGGGACAAGGGCATCGCCGTCCTCCTCATCGAGCACGACATGCGCTTCGTCTTCAACCTCAGCGACCGCGTCGCCGTCCTCGTCCAGGGCGAAAAACTCGTCGAAGGCACCTCCGAGGTCGTCCAGGCCGACGAACGCGTCATCGCCGCCTACCTCGGCGAACCCTTCGAAGGCGACCCCGGCGCAGCCGAAGCCGCCGAAGTCGAGGCAGCCGAAGCACAGAGCACCACCGGCACCAAGGGAGAAGGCCAGTGACCGCACTCCTCGAAGTCGAGGACCTCCGCGTCTCCTACGGCAAGATCGAAGCCGTCAAAGGCATCTCCTTCAGCGTCGAAGCCGGCCAGGTCGTCACCCTCATCGGCACCAACGGCGCCGGCAAGACCACCACCCTCAGGACCCTCTCCGGCCTGCTGAAGCCCACCTCCGGGAAGATCCTCTTCGACGGGAAACCCCTCAACGGCGTCCCCGCCCACAAGATCGTCTCCTTCGGGCTCGCCCACTCCCCCGAAGGCCGGCACATCTTCCCCCGCCTCACCATCTTCGAAAACCTCCAACTCGGAGCCTTCCTCAGAAAAGACAAAGAAGGCATCGAAAAGGACATCCAGCGCGCCTACGACCTCTTCCCCATCCTCGGAGAACGCCGCACCCAAGCCGCAGGCACCCTCTCCGGCGGCGAACAACAAATGCTCGCCATGGGCCGCGCACTCATGTCCCAGCCCAAACTGCTCATGCTCGACGAACCCTCCATGGGCCTCTCCCCGATCATGATGCAGAAGATCATGGCGACCATCGTCGAACTCAAATCCCAGGGCACGACGATCCTCCTCGTCGAACAGAACGCCCAAGCAGCCCTCTCACTCGCCGACCAAGGCCACGTCATGGAAATCGGCACCATCGCCCTCTCCGGCACCGGACAGGACCTCCTCCACGACGAATCCGTACGCAAGGCCTACCTCGGCGAAGACTGACCGCCCCCACCCGGGCATACGACGAGGCCCGCGCCCCCGATTCTCCGGGGGGCGCGGGCCTCGTCGTACGACCGGCCGCCGTCAGCCCTTGTTCGCCTTCTTCTCGTCCGCATCCAGAATGACCGCCTCAGCAACCTGCTGCATCGACATACGCCGATCCATCGACGTCTTCTGAATCCACCGGAACGCGGCCGGCTCCGTCAGCCCGTACGACGTCTGCAAAATCGACTTCGCCCGGTCCACCAGCTTCCGCGTCTCCAGACGCAGGGTGAGGTCCGCGACCTCGTTCTCCAGCTCCCTCAACTCCGTGAACCGGGAAACAGCCATCTCGATCGCCGGCACGACATCACTCTTACTGAACGGCTTCACCAGATACGCCATCGCACCGGCATCACGAGCCCGCTCCACAAGATCCCGCTGCGAGAACGCCGTCAGCATCAGCACCGGCGCGATCCGCTCCTCGGCGATCTTCTCCGCGGCGGAGATCCCGTCCAGCTTGGGCATCTTCACATCGAGGATGACAAGATCCGGCTTGTGCTCACGGGCGAGCTCCACAGCCCGCTCACCGTCACCGGCCTCACCTACGACGCTGTAGCCCTCCTCCTCCAGCATCTCCTTGAGATCGAGACGAATCAGCGCCTCGTCCTCGGCAATGACGACACGGGTCGTCAGCGGAGGCACGTGCGACTTGTCGTCGTCGGGCGCGTCTACGGGCTGGGGCGACTCGGGGGCGGTCACGGGGGCTCCTTGTTACGGGCCGGGCAGGTACTGCTGCTTATGCAGCCTACCTAGAGGCGGACAGCGACGGTGACCCGGTATGCTTCCGATCAGCCAGTCTTGCCGGGTTGGTGGAATGGCATACACGGATGTCTCAAACACATCTGCCCGAGAGGGCTTGCGGGTTCGAGTCCCGCACCCGGCACTGCTTGATCTGGAAGCGGATGTCCACGTTCTCGTGAACATCCGCTTTTTGCTGCGTGTCGCCGCGATCATCCTCGCAGAGTGTCGGCATGGAACAGCACAGCCCTTCGATTCGCGCCCAGGCTGTCGCACTGATGCGTCAGGGCGTCCCCAACCGGACAGTCGCGGAGCGCCTCAACATCCCGCGCGGAACCATCGGCTGGTGGCGCAGCGAAGACCGCAAGGCACGGGGTGAGACTTACGAGCAGCCAACAGACTGCCCTCGATGTACGGGGTGCTCGTTCGATGAGACGGCGTATGCCTACCTGCTCGGCCTATACCTCGGGGACGGCCACATCGTCTCGAAGCCGAAGCAGCACCACTTGTCCGTCTTCTGCAACGCGACACAGACTGGCCTGATTGCTGCCGCTGAAGACGCCATGCGCAGAGTGATGCCGCTGCCCAGCGTCAAGCAGCGCCACAAGCTGGGCTGCGTCGAGGTGAAGTCGTACACCAGGCACTGGACCTGCATGTTCCCCCAGCACGGCCCAGGCAAGAAACACGATCGCCTCATCGCCCTCGAACCCTGGCAGCAAGCAATCGTCGACGCGCATCCCTGGGAGTTCATCCGCGGCCTCATCCATTCGGACGGGTGCCGCACCACCAACTGGACGACTCGACTCGTCGCGGGTGAGCGCAAGCGCTACGAGTACCCCCGGTACTTCTTCACCAACGTGTCCGACGACATTCGGAGGCTCTTCACCGACACCCTCGAACAGCTTGGCATCGACTGGACGCACTGCACCCGGCACGGCAACCCGTACAACATCTCCATCGCCCGCAAAGCCTCAGTCGCCCTGATGGACGCCCACGTAGGCCCCAAGCACTGACTACTCGGGGCTGTCGTCCTCACCGATGTGGTGCACCCGGACCAGGTTCGTCGAGCCGGAGACCCCGGGTGGGGAGCCGGCCGTGATCACGACCACGTCGCCCTTCTCGCAGCGGCCGTACTTCAGGAGCAGTTCGTCGACCTGGTCGATCATCGCGTCCGTGGAGTCGACGTGTGGGCCGAGGAACGTCTCCACTCCCCAGGTCAGGCTGAGCTGGGAGCGGGTGGCCGGTTCCGGGGTGAAGGCCAGGAGGGGGATCGGGGAGCGGTAGCGGGAGAGTCGTCGGGCGGTGTCGCCCGATTGGGTGAAGGCGACCAGGAACTTGGCGCCGAGGAAGTCGCCCATCTCCGCTGCCGCCCGGGCGACCGCCCCGCCCTGGGTGCGCGGTTTGTTGTGTTCGGTCAGTGGGGGCAGCCCTTTCGCGAGGATGTCTTCCTCCGCCGCTTCCACGATCTTCGCCATGGTTCGAACCGTTTCGACGGCGTGCTTGCCCACGCTTGTCTCGCCGGAGAGCATCACCGCGTCCGTGCCGTCGATGACCGCGTTGGCGACGTCCGAGGCCTCGGCCCTGGTCGGACGGGAGTTGTCGATCATCGAGTCGAGCATCTGTGTGGCGACGATCACGGGCTTGGCGTTCCGTTTCGCGAGTTTGATCGCGCGTTTTTGGACGAGGGGGACCTGTTCCAGCGGCATTTCCACGCCCAGGTCGCCGCGGGCCACCATGATCCCGTCGAAGGCGGCGACGATGTCGTCGAGCGCCTCGACGGCCTGCGGTTTCTCGACCTTGGCGATGACGGGGAGCCGTCGGCCCGTCTCGTCCATGATGCGGTGGACGTTCTCGATGTCGCGGCCGCTGCGGACGAAGGAGAGGGCGATGGCGTCGAAGCCTGTGCGCAGGGCCCAGCGGAGGTCGTCCTCGTCCTTCGGGGAGAGGGTGGGGACGGAGACGGAGACGCCTGGGAGGTTGAGGCCTTTGTGGTCGGAGATGATGCCGCCTTCGACGACCGTGGTGTGGACGCGGGGGCCGTCGACGGAGGTGACCTCCAGGCAGACCTTGCCGTCGTCGACGAGGATGTGTTCGCCGATACTGACGTCCTCGGCGAGTCCGCCGTACGTCGTCCCGCAGGACCGTTGGTCGCCTTCTGCGCCCTCTTCCACCGTGATGGTGAAGGTGTCGCCGTGTTCGAGGAGTACGGGGCCTTCGGTGAAGTGGCCGAGGCGGATCTTCGGGCCTTGTAGGTCGGCGAGGAGGCCGACGCTGTGGCCGGTTTCGTCGGAGGCCTTGCGGACGTGGTGGTAGCGCTCCTCGTGTTCGGCGTGGGTGCCGTGGCTGAGGTTGAAGCGGGCTACGTCCATTCCGGCGTCGATAAGGGCTTTGATCTGGTCGTACGTGTGGGTGGCGGGGCCCAGGGTGCAGACGATCTTTGCGCGGCGCATGGTGTGAGCCTAGGCCTTACCGATGGGTAGGGAATTGGGTAGGTATGGCGGCTCAACAACCTTTGGGTGAAGGGTTGTTGACAAGGGTTGAAGTGTGCGCGGGGGTGCTCTGATGAGCGTTTCGAGTGCAAAGCGGAGCGGCTTCAGAGGCTTGGTGGTGCCATGGTGAAGCGGGCGTTGACGTGGGCGTGGACGTGTTGTCGTTGGGGTTCGAGGTCGAGGGGGGCGGCTCCGGTGTCGGTGGCGGTCTGGGCGTCGAAGGCCATGGAGCGGGAGCGGCTGGCTTTGCCGACGAATCGGGGTTCGGGGTCTTCGGCGCCGATGTCGGCGAGTTCGAGGAGGGCGGCGAGCGAGGTGCCCAGGGCTTCCGCGTATTCCTTGGCTCGTTGGACTGCTTCTCGTACCGCTTGCCGGCGGGCGTCCCGGTAGGCGGGTGATGTGGGGCGGAGGGCCCACCAGGGGCCGTCGACGCGGGTGAGGTCGAGGTCGGCGAGTTTGGTGGTGAGTTCGCCGAGGGCTGTGAAGTCGGTGAGTTCGGCGGTGATGTGGACGCGGCCGTGGTAGGCGTGGATGCGTTCGCCGCGGCCGTGTTCCTTGAGTTCGGGTGTGACGGAGAAGGAGCCGGTTTCGAGGCGTTCGACGGCGTCGCCGTAGGTTTTGACGAGGTCGAGGGCGGTGGTGTTGCGGTGGGTGAGGTCGTCGAGGGCGGTGCGGCGGTCTTTGCCGCGGGAGGCGACGGTGATGCCGATGCGGGCGATTTCGGGGTCGACTTCGAGGTGGGCTTCGCCGCGGACTGCGATGCGGGGGGCGTCGGGGGTGCCGTAGGGCACGGAGTCGGTGGCCATAACGACCCACTGTGTCAGTTGTTGGCCGGTTACCGCCCGGGGTTGTCGCGGGTTGGGTCATCAGATCGAAACCTGTGGGGGGTGTTGCGGTTCATGGTGACCGGGTCAGAATCTACGCGCGTCGTTGACCGTTCCCCGAGGAGATGCAGAGATGCCGTTGAACCGCAGGAAGTTCCTGGAGAAGTCCGCCGTGACCGGGGCGGGGGTCGCGTTGGCGGGGGCCGTGGGGGCTCCGGCGGCGCAGGCCGCGGAGGCGGGGAAGGGGCACAAGCCGGTGAAGCGGTATTCGCTGACGGTGATGGGCACCACCGACCTGCACGGCCACGTTTTCAACTGGGACTATTTCAAGAATGCGGAGTACAAGGATTCCGCGGGGAACGCGCAGGGTCTGTCGCGGATCTCGACGCTGGTGAATCAGGTCCGTGCGGAGAAGGGGCGTCGTAACACGCTGCTGCTGGATGCGGGCGACACGATTCAGGGCACGCCGTTGACGTACTACTACGCGAAGGTCGACCCGATCACCGCGAAGGGTGGTCCGGTGCATCCGATGGCGGCGGCGATGAACGCGATCGGGTACGACGCGGTGGCGTTGGGCAACCACGAGTTCAACTACGGCATCGAGACGTTGCGGAAGTTCGAGGAGCAGTGCGACTTCCCGCTGTTGGGTGCGAATGCGCTGGACGCGAAGACGCTGAAGCCGGCTTTTCCGCCGTACTTCGTCAAGGAGTTCTGTGTGAAGGGCGCGCCGCCGGTGAAGGTGGCGGTGCTGGGGCTGACGAATCCGGGTATCGCGATCTGGGACAAGGCTTATGTGCAGGGGAAGTTGACGTTTCCGGGTCTTGAGGAGCAGGCGGCGAAGTGGGTGCCGAGGCTGCGGTCGATGGGTGCGGACGTGGTGATCGTGTCGGCGCATTCGGGTTCGTCGGGGACGTCTTCGTACGGTGATCAGTTGCCGTATGTGGAGAATTCGGCGGCGTTGGTGGCGCAGCAGGTGCCGGGGATCGACGCGATTCTGGTGGGGCATGCGCATGTGGAGATCCCGGAGTTGAGGGTCACGAACTCGAAGACCGGGAAGACGGTGGTGTTGTCGGAGCCGTTGGCGTATGCGGAGCGGTTGTCGCTGTTCGACTTCGAGCTGGTTTTGGAGAAGGGCCGCTGGTCGGTCGAGTCCGTGTCGTCGAAGGTGCTGAACTCGAATTCGGTGGCCGACGACCCGAAGATCACCAAGTTGCTGAAGGCCGATCACGATGTCGTCGTGCAGTACGTGAACCAGGTCGTCGGTACGGCGACTGAGACGTTGACGACGGTCGAGGCGCGGTACAAGGACGCCCCGATCATCGACCTGATCACGAAGGTGCAGGAGGACGTGGTCAGGGCGGCGCTGGCGTCGACGGAGTACGCGTCGCTGCCGGTCATCGCGCAGGCGTCGCCGTTCTCGCGTACGTCGGAGATTCCGGCCGGGAAGGTGACGATCCGGGACCTGTCGAGTCTGTACGTGTATGACAACACGCTGGTGGCGAAGCTGATGACGGGTGCGCAGATCAAGGCGTACCTGGAGTATTCGGCGGAGTATTTCGTGCAGACGGCTGCGGGTGCGGTGGTCGACGTGGAGAAGTTGACGAACGCGGGCAACCGTCCGGACTACAACTACGACTACGTGTCGGGGCTTTCGTACGACATCGACATCGCGCAGGCGGCGGGTTCGCGGATCAGGAACCTGACGTACAACGGTGCCGTGTTGGCCGATGGGGAGAAGTTCGTGTTCGCGGTGAACAACTACCGTGCGAACGGTGGTGGGGCGTTTCCGCATGTGGCGTCCGCGACCGAGGTGTGGTCGGAGTCGACGGAGATCCGTACGCGGATCGCGGAGTGGGTGACCGCGAAGGGTGTGCTGGATCCGAAGGACTTCGCGTCGGTGGACTGGAGGCTGACGCGGGACGGTACGCCGGTGTTCTAGGGTTCGGGTCCTTCTGGAGGGCCTGATGGGTTGTGTCCATGGCGTCGGCGAGGGGTTTCGCGCCGGCGCCTTTGGCATGCATGTGGGGCTTATCGTCCCTCGACGAGGGGGGTGAGTGTGTGGGGTGTGCGGGCGGGTGGGATCAGGGGGCGGGGTTCGAGGCCGAAGGTGGTGAAGGCGGTGCGGGTGGGGAGGGGGTAGGGCTCCTTGCCGGTGAGGGTGTTGAGGATGGTCGCGCTGCGCCAGGCGGCGAGGCCGAGGTCGGGGGTGCCGACGCCGTGGGTGTGGCGTTCGGCGTTCTGGACGTGGATGTGGCAGTCGGCGCCGCTGACGGAGGGGTCGAGGACGAGGCGGAACTGTTCGTCGACACGGGGGCGTTCGCGGCTGTCGCGGCGCATGTAGGGGTCGAGTCCGGCGAGGATGCGGTCGAGGGGGCGTTCGCGGTGGCCGGTGGCGAGGACGACGGCGTCGGTGGTGAGCCGGGAGCGGGTGTTCTGCTGGGTGTGTTCCAGGTGGAGTTCGATTTTCGTGGTGGCGATGCGGCCTGCGGTGCGGACGCGGACGCCGGGGGTGAGGACGGTGTCGGGCCAGCCGCCGTGGAGGGTGCGGCGGTAGAGCTCGTCGTGGATGGCGGCGATGGTGTCGGCGTCGATGCCCCGGTGGAGTTGCCACTGGGTGGTGCCGAGGCGGTCGCGGGTGCTTTCGGACAGGGCGTGGAAGTAGCGGGTGTAGTCGGGGGTGAAGTGTTCGAGGCCGAGCTTGGAGTACTCCATGGGTGCGAAGGCTTCGGTGCGGCCGAGCCAGTGGAGTCTTTCGCGGCCGGTGGGGCGGTTTTTGAGCAGGTCGAGGAAGACTTCGGCGCCCGACTGGCCTGAGCCGATGACGGTGACGTGGTCGGCGGTGAGGAGGGTGTGGCGGTGTTCGAGGTAGTCGGTGGCGTGGATGACGGGGACGCCGGGCGCTTCGACGAGGGGTTTGAGGGGCTCGGGTACGTAGGGTTCGGTGCCGATGCCGACGACGATGTTCTTGGTGTAGGTGCGGCCCAGTGCCTCGGCTTCGCCGTTGTCGTCGAGTTGGGTGAAGTCGACTTCGAAGACGTCGCGTTCGGGGTTGAAGCGGACGGCGTCGACCTGGTGGCTGAAGTGCAGTCCGGGGAGGTTCTCGGCGACCCAGCGGCAGTAGGCGTCGTATTCGGCGCGCTGGATGTGGAAGCGCTCGGCGAAGTAGAAGGGGAAGAGGCGTTCGCGGGTCTTGAGGTAGTTGAGGAACGTCCAGTGGCTGGTGGGGTCGGCGAGGGTGACCAGGTCGGCGAGGAACGGGACTTGGATGGTGGCGCCGTCGATGAGCAGGCCGGGGTGCCAGTCGAAGGTGGGGCGTTGTTCGTAGAAGACGGCGTCGAGTGTGGTGAGGGGCTGGGCGAGGGCGGCGAGGGAGAGGTTGAAGGGGCCGATGCCGATGCCGACGAGGTCGCGGGGTGCGTCGGGTTCGTGGTGTGGGGGGTGGGGGTTCATCGGGGTGTGGTTCCTTCCACGATGGTCAGGAGTCCGGCGAGGTCGGCCGGCCGGGTGGTGGGGTTGAGGAGGGTGGCCTTGAGCCAGAGCCGGTTCGCCGCGCGGGCTCGGCCGAGGACGGCGCGGCCGTCGGTGAGGAGTTTTCGGCGTACGGCGGCTACGGCGTCGTCGGTGGCGCCTGCGGGGCGGAACAGGACCGTGCTGATGGTGGGGGGTTCGTGGAGTTCGAAGCCGGGGTGGTCGTGGACGAGCTGCGCGAACTGCCGTGCTCGCTCGCAGACTTGGTCGACCAGAGCGCCGAGTCCTGTTCGTCCCAGGGTTTTCAGCGTTACGGCGATCTTGAGGATGTCGGGGCGGCGGGTGGTGCGCAGGGAACGGCCGAGGAGGTCGGGGAGGCCGGCCTCGGTGTCGTCGTCGGCGTTGAGGTAGTCGGCGTGCTGGTTCAGGGCGGCGAGGTCGTCGCTGTCGCGGACGGCGAGGAGGCCTGCGGCGACGGGTTGCCAGCCGAGTTTGTGGAGGTCGAGGGTGACGGTGTCGGCGACGCTCAGGCCGGTGAGCTTGGCTCTGTGCCGTTCGCTGAAGAGGAGCCCTCCGCCGTAGGCCGCGTCGATGTGCAGGCGGGCGCCGCGCTGTGCGCACCAGTCGGCGATCTCGGGCAGGGGGTCGATGAGGCCGGCGTCGGTGGTGCCCGCGGTGGCGGCGATGAGCAGCGGTCCGGGCGGGGTTGTGTCGAGGGCTGCGGGGTCGAGGGTGCCGTGGGGGGTTCTGACGATCAGCGGTTCGGGCAGGCCCAGGAGCCAGGCGGACCTGGGGAGGGAGTGATGGGCGTTCTCGCCGCAGACCAGGCGGACGTCCGAGCCCAGGGTCTCTCTGGCCAGGAGGAGGGCGAGTTGGTTTGATTCCGTGCCGCCGGTAGTGATCAAGGCGTCGGGCCGGTGGGGGCTGGTCGCGCAGTTCCCCGCGCCCCTGAGTCGGTCTGTGTAGACCTCGTTTGCCAGTGCTCGGGTTACCTGGGCCTCCAGCTCTGACGCCGCCGGCGCCTGGTCCCAGGAGTCGAGAGAAGGGTTCAGCACTGACGCGGCCAAGTCCGCCGCTGCGGCTACCGCAAGGGGCGGGCAGTGCAGGTGAGCCGCGCAGAAAGGGTCCGCCGGGTCCGCCGCGCCTGCCGCCAAGGCGCGTACCAGCTGCCGTAGGGCCTCCGGGTCGCCCTCGTCCGGGAGTACGTCCCCCACTGCGGCCCGCAACCGTTCCGCCACCTCCGAGGGGCCCTCGGCCGGAAGTGGCCCGCCCCTCAGTCGCGCGCCCTCTCCCAGCGCGTCCAGGACCGTGTCGAGCAACGGGCGCAGGGCGTGGGGGCCTTCGGGGCCCGAGGCCAGGGGCGGCGTGTGCATCGTCGACCTCCGGGGGCGCTGGGGGCTTCCAGCTTGGACGCGGTCCGCGTGCGCGCGCCCGGAGAGTCAACGATCCTGACCCGAAAGGGGGTACTCCCGTACGGGGAAAATCAGATCTACGCCTGCCGCACCCGCAGGGCCCTCGCCAGGTCGTCGAGCTGGTCGGTGAGTTTGCGGCGCAGGGCAGGGATGAGGTCGGCGTCGCGCAGGCAGGTCTCGCCGAGGGCGAGGTTGTCGGCGTCGATGGCGTGGTCGGGGAACGCCCAGCGGCCGGCGGCGTCGGCGATGGCGGGGCCCCGGCGGGTGGCGAGGGCGACGGCGTCGTCGTAGTAGCGGGGTACGTACTGCTGGACGAGTTCGCTCTGTTCGGGTTGCCAGAAGCCCTGGGCGGTGGCGGTGAACAGGTAGTTGGAGAGGTCGTCGTGGGTGAACATCGCTTCCCAGGCGCGTGACTTGGCCTCTTCGGTGGGGAGGGCGGCGCGGCAGCGGGCGGCGCCTTCCTGGCCGGTGGCGGAGGGGTCGCGGTCCAGTTCGGCGGTGATGGCGGCTTCGTCGGTGGCGCCGAGGACGGCGAGGCGGGCGAGGACGCGCCAGCGGAGTTCGGGGTCGAGTTCGGGGCCGCCGGGGACGGTGCCGTCGGCGAGCCAGGCGGCGATGGTGTCGGGGTGGGCGGCGACGTTGATGTGGTGGCGGACGGCGATGAGGCGCAGGCCGGGGTTGTCGCCGTCCTCGGTGCGGCGGATGAGGTCGCGGCACAGGGAGGAGAGGGTGGCGAGGGCGGCGGGGCGCTGGTCGGGGGTGACGTAGCGGTCGGTGACGTAGGTGGAGGCGAAGGCGAGGACGCCCTGGACGAGGGCGAGGTCGGTCTCGTGCGGGAGGTGGGCGCGGGCCGCTTCCAGGTAGGCGGTGGGGGCGAGTTCGCCGTCGCGGACGGCGTCGCGCAGGGCGTTCCAGACGACGGCGCGGGTCAGGGGTGAGGGCAGGCCGGAGAGGCATTCGGTGACGGTTTTGAAGGACTCGGTGTCGAAGCGGACCTTGGTGTAGGTGAGGTCGCTGTCGTTGAGGAGCAGCAGTGCGGGGCGTTTGCCGATGGGGAGGGGGGTGTGGTGCGGGACGTCGAGGTCGAGGCGTTCGCGCAGGACCAGGTGGCGGCCCTGGTCGGTGACGTCCTGGTCGTAGAGGCCGACGGCGATGCGGTGGGGGCGGCTGCCCTTGTGTTCGACCTGGAGGGTGTAGGTGCCTTCCTCGCCGCGGGTGACGGTCGGGCGGAGGGTGTCGACGCCGGTGGTGCTGAGCCAGGCGTCGGCCCAGGCGTGGACGTCGCGTTCGGTGGCGGAGGCGAGGGAGTCGATGAAGTCGGCGAGGGCTGCGTTGGCGAACTTGTGGCGGGCGAAGTGGGTGTTGATGCCGGCGAGGAAGTCCTTCTCGCCGAGCCAGTGGACCAACTGCCGTAGGGCGGAGGCGCCCTTGGCGTAGGAGATGCCGTCGAAGTTGAGGAGTGCCGAGGCGGTGTCGTCGACGTTCTTGGGGGCGACGGGGTGGGTGGAGGGGCGTTGGTCGGCGTCGTAGCCCCAGGCCTTGCGGACGACGCCGAAGTCGGTCCAGGTGTCGGTGAAGCGGGTGGCTTCGGTGAGGGTCTGGTAGCCCATGTACTCGGCGAAGGACTCGTTGAGCCAGATGTCGTCCCACCAGCGCAGGGTGACGAGGTCGCCGAACCACATGTGGGCCATTTCGTGGGCGATGACCATGGCGCGGGTCTGGCGTTCGGTGTCGGTGACGGCGGAGCGGTAGACGAACTCGTCGCGGAAGGTGACGAGTCCGGGGTTCTCCATGGCGCCGGCGTTGAACTCGGGGACGAACGCCTGGTCGTAGGAGTCGAAGGGGTAGGGCTCCTCGAACTTCTCGTGGTAGCGGTCGTAGCACTGCTTGGTGATCTCGAAGAGTTCGTCGGCGTCGGGGTCGAGGTAGGGCGCGAGGGAGCGGCGGCAGTGGATGCCGAAGGGCAGGCCGCGGTGTTCGGTGTGCACGGAGTGCCAGGGGCCGGCGGCGACGGCGACGAGGTAGGTGGAGATCAAGGGGGTGGGGGCGGCCTGCCAGTTGCCGTCGCCGAGGTCGGTGGTGATGCCGTTGGCGAGGACGGTCCAGTTCTCGGGGGCCTTGACCGACAGGTCGAAGACGGCCTTGAGGTCGGGCTGGTCGAAGGCGGCGAAGACGCGTTGGACGTCGTCCATGAAGAGCTGGGTGTAGACGTAGCTCTCGCCGTCGGTGGGGTCGGTGAAGCGGTGCATGCCCTCGCCGGTGCGGGAGTACCGCATGACGGCGTCGATGCGCAGTTCGTGCTCGCCGGCGGCCAGTCCCTTGAGGGGGAGACGGTTCTCGTGGAGGGTCTCCGGGTCGAGGGGGTGGCCGTCGAGGGTGGCCTCGCGCAGTTCGGCCGGCTTCAGTTCGACAAATGTGTCCGCCTCCGCGCGCGCGGTGAACCGGACGACGGTGCGGGACTCGAAGGTCTCGTCGCCGGTGCTGAGGTCGAGCGCGATGGTGTAGTGGTGAACGTCGAGGAGCTTGGCTCGGGTCTGCGCTTCGTCGCGCGTCAGTACGGACATGCAGGACATGCTGCCTGATGGCAGGGTCAACTCACAGAGGCGGATCGGTACACGCCTTATGTCCGGTCCTGTTCGAGCTCCCCGGTGTGCGCTCCCTGTCCGCGCTGCACGGGGACGCGGGCGTCCGGGTGGGGCAGGGCGGGGCCCTGGCCGCTGTCGACGCCGGTGTGGTCCTGGGCCTTGTTGTCGTCGGGGTGGTCCTTGACCAGGGCGCGCAGTTCGCGCACTTCCTGGGTGAGGGCGAGGTGGCGCCGGTGGGCGTCGTAGAGGTAGCGGACCTTGGTGCGCAGGGCCCAGGGGTCGATGGGTTTCATCACGAGGTCGGCGACGCCGAGTCCGAAGGCGGCGGAGGTCAGTTCGTGGTCGGGGCCGAAGCCGGTGAGGAGGATGACGGGGATGTGCTGGGTCTGTTCCAGGCGCCGCATGTAGCGGACCACGTCGAGGCCGCTGACGCCGGGCATGCGCACGTCGAGGAGGAGGAGGCCGACCTGCCCGCGCAGTACCTGCTTGAGGGCTTCGTCGCCGCTGGTGGCCCGGCCGAGCTGGTAGCCCAGCGGGGCCAGGGCGCTCTCCAGGGCGTAGAGCGTGTCCTCGTGGTCGTCGACGATGAGGATCTTGGCATCCGACGGCATGGCCCACGTCCCTCCCTCGCGGACAGTCAGCGTACGCCCGCGTGCTGACGCGGAGTGCTCGTTGGCTGACAAGGAGTGCACGGGGCAGCATGCCGTGTGCGGACCGCCGTGTCACGTCCCCGGGGTGGAGGCCGAGGTCAGCCGGTGGACGGGGTCGGGTCGTTCACGGTGTCCTCGGCGATGCGCTCATGGTGTCTGATCACCTCGGCGATGATGAAATTCAGGAACTTCTCAGCGAAGGCCGGGTCGAGTCGGGCGTTCTCGGCCAGGGTGCGCAGCCGCTCGATCTGGCGGGCCTCGCGGGCCGGGTCGGCGGGCGGGAGCTGGTGGCGGGCCTTGAGGTGGCCGACCTGCTGGGTGGCCTTGAAGCGTTCGGCGAGCATGTGGACGACGGCCGCGTCGATGTTGTCGATGCTGTCCCGCAGCCGGGCGAGCTCCTCGCGGACGGCGGGGTCGACGGCACCGGTCGCGTTGTTGCTGGTGGTCATGGGCGACAACCCTACGGGCCCGGGATCACCTGACCGTCGGCGGATCGTCCGGGTCGGGGACCGGGGTTGCTTCAGCCGCCGGGACGGTCCGGCTCTCCCGGGCGCGGAGAGGGACCGGGACCGGGCGGCCCTCCTGGCGCGGAAAGGGACGGCGGTCCTGGGCACGGATGCGACGGCAAGCATGCGGCCCTCCCGGGCACGGATGCGGACGCCGACCATGCGGCCTCCCGGGCGCGGAAACGGACCAGGGCCCTCCCCACCCGGCGGGCGAACGGCACGGCACGGCACGGCACACGGGATCACCTGATCGTCGGCGGATCGTCCGGGTCGGGGACCCGGTTGCTCCAGCCGCCGGGGACCGCGCGGCCCTCCTGGGCGCGGAAGCGGATCGGGGCCATGCCGACGCGGCGGGTGAACAGGCGGGAGAAGTAGGCGGGGTCGTCGTAGCCGACGCGGCGGGCGACGGAGGCGACGGGGAGTTCGGTGGCGGCGAGGAGTTCCTTGGCGCGGCCCAGGCGGATGCCGAGGAGGTAGTCCTTGGGGCTGCAGCCGGCGCCGCGGCGGACGGCGGTGCGCAGTTCGGCGAGGGTCATGCCGTGCCGGGTGGCGTGGTCGGCGACCGACATGGCCTTGAAGGCGTCGCGGGCGAGGGACTTGAGGACGGGGTCGCCGTCGGGTGCGAGGTCGGCGCGGGCGCGGCGCAGGGTGACCAGCAGTTCGTGGACGGCGGCGCCGGTCTCCACTTCAAGGACGGGGTTGTCGCGGCGGGCGGCCCGCACGATGCGGGCGATGACCGCGCGGGGGCCGGTGGCGTCGGAGAGGGGGACGACGGGGCGGTCCGGTTCGATGTAGCCGAGTTCGGTGTATGTGGTGGTCGCGGGTCCGGTGAAGCCGACGAATCCCTCGTCCCAGCCGGTCTCCGGGTCGGGTGCGTAGCGGTGCGGGACTCCGGGTGTGAGCCACAGCAGGGCGGGCGCGGTGACCGTCGTGCGCCGGCCGTCGGGGGTCTCGTACCAGCCGGTGCCGGTGCTGATGACGACGGCGACGTGGCTGTCGAGGGTGCGGGGGCCGACGGTGGGCAGTGCGCCGTGCTGGAGGCCGACGCCGAGGCAGACCAGGCCCAGGCGGTGGTGGACGGGGCTGGGGGTGAGGAACCGCATCCAGGTGTGGTACATCGCGCTCCTTGCATGCGCTTCGGTCCAAGCAGCGCTGATCTTTGTCCATGGACGGGGGCGCCGCCAGTGGTGAGGGTGGAGCCTATGAGCGAGTTCACGACGGGTGAAAGCGATTTCCTGCTGGACGGGCGGCCGGTGCGGCTGCTGTCCGGTGCGCTGCACTACTTCCGGGTGCACGAGGCGCAGTGGGGGCACCGGCTGGCGATGCTGCGGGCGATGGGCCTCAACTGCGTGGAGACGTACGTGCCGTGGAACCTGCACGAGCCGCATCCGGGTGACGTCCGGGACGTGGAGGCGCTGGGCCGGTTCCTGGACGCGGCGCGGGAGGCCGGGTTGTGGGCGGTGGTCCGTCCGGGTCCGTACATCTGCGCGGAGTGGGAGAACGGTGGGCTGCCGCACTGGCTGAAGGGTCACGCGCGTACGAGCGACGCGGTGTATCTCGCGCAGGTGGAGCGGTGGTTCGGGCGGCTGCTGCCGCAGGTCGTGGCCCGGCAGATCGACCGGGGTGGCCCGGTGCTCATGGTGCAGGTGGAGAACGAGTACGGCAGTTACGGCACGGACGCGGGGTATCTGCGGTGGCTGGCCGAGTTGTTGCGCGCTCAGGGCGTGACCGTTCCCCTGTGCACGTCGGACGGTGCCGAGGACCACATGCTGAGCGGCGGTTCGGTCCCCGGTGTCCTCGCCACGGTCAACTTCGGTTCGGACGCCCGCTCGGCTTTCGAGGTGTTGCGCCGTTACCGTCCGGACGGCCCGCTGATGTGCATGGAGTTCTGGTGCGGCTGGTTCGACCACTGGGGCGGCGAGCATGTGGTCCGGGACGCGGGGGACGCGGCCGCGACGCTGCGGGAGATCCTGGAGTGCGGTGCGTCGGTGAACCTGTACATGGCGCACGGCGGCACGAACTTCGCGGGCTGGGCGGGCGCGAACCGGGGCGGGGGCGCGCTGCACGACGGTCCGCTGGAGCCGGATGTGACGTCGTACGACTACGACGCGCCGATCGACGAGTACGGGCGGCCGACGGAGAAGTTCTGGCGTTTTCGTGAGGTGCTGTCCGCGTACGGTCCGGTGGCGGAACTTCCGCCCGCGCCCGGGGTGTTGGGGGCGCCGGGGGATGTGGAGCCGGCCGGGTGGCTGTCCTTGGCGGCCGTGCTGGAGGCGCGCGGCGGTCCGTCCGTCGAGGGCCCTGTCCCGCCGGGCTTCGAGGAGCTGGACGTCGACCGGGGGCTGGTGCGGTACGAGGTGACGGTGCCGGGTCCGCGGCAGCCGTATCCGCTGACGGTGCGCGGGCTGCGGGACCTGGCGGTGGTGTACGTCGACGGGGAGCGGGCCGGGGTGCTCACCGAGGACGAAGTGCGGCTGAAGGAGCCGGTGGCGGGGCACGCGCGCGTGGAGCTGTGGGTGGAGTCGCTGGGGCGGGTCAACTACGGGCCGCGGAGTGGGGAGGGCAAGGGGATCACCGGGGGCCTGCTGCACGAGCGGCAGTTCCTGCACGGGGTGCGGGCGCGGGGGCTGCGGCTGGACGCGCTGGACTCGTTGGAGGGCCTGGACTTCCGCGGGGTTCCCGGGGACGGCTCGCCCGGACTGTACCGGGGTGAGGTGAGCGTGCGGGGTGCCGGGGACGCGGTGCTGGAGCTGCCGGGCTGGACCCGTGGGTTCGTGTGGGTCAACGGCTTCGGCCTCGGCCGGTACTGGTCCGTGGGCCCGCAGCGGTCGCTGTACGTGCCCGGGCCGGTGCTGCGGGAGGGCGGCAACGAGGTGTGGGTGCTGGAGCTGGAGGGGGCGCCGGCGGGCGGGCCGGTGCTCCGGCTGCGGGCGCCGGATACGGCCGGCGATATTCCGGGCGTGCCCTCGTAGAGTGAGTGGTATCGGGTTCTGGGCGTCCTGGGGGTGCCGGCGTGGCGAACGACGGACCGGTCGAACACGGCTACCCGCACCTGGAGCAGGTGCGGGCGTCGATCACCGCGCTCTGGAAGCGGCTCTCGTACGACACCGTCCAGACGTTCGCGACGAGTGTGGCCCCGGTGGACGTGGCGTTCTGCGACACCGACGATCTCCATCTGGGTGCGCAGCGGGTGGCCCGGGAGCTGGTGCGGCACTACCGGCTGCCGGACGCCCGGCTCGTCGTCGGGTTCCGGGAGATGACCCATGCGGCGAACGTCGAACTGAACGCGGGGCCCGAGTACTTCGTGGAGCTGAACGACCGTTTCCGTACGCATCGGCGGGACATCGGGGCGGCGCTGGCGCACGAGATCATGCATGTGTATCTGCACCGGCTCGGGCTGTCCTTCCCGGGGACGGGGGACAACGAGATCCTCACGGACACGGCGACGACGTATCTCGGGGCGGGGTGGCTGCTGCTCGACGCGTACCGGGAGGACGCGGCCTCGTCGCAGAAGCTCGGCTATCTCACGCCGGAGGAGTTCGGGTATGTGCTGGCGAAGCGGTCGCTGGTGTTCGGTGAGGATCCGTCGGTGTGGTTCACCAGTGCGCAGGCGTACACCGCGTATGTGAAGGGGATGGCCCGGGCCCGGGAGGACGAACAGCAGCCGCCGCTCACGGCGGCGGGGTGGGCGGGGCGGCGGCGGTACGCGCGTGACCGGCGGCACGGGGGGTCCGGGCCGGGGCCGGGGGTGCCGTACGCGTTCACGCCGGACGGGGGTGGGCTGCGGGTGTCGTTTCCCTGCCCCACCTGTCATCAGCGGATTCGGGTGCCGGTGCGGGGGCGGGTGCGGGCACGGTGTGCGCTGTGCCGGACGGTTCTGGAGTGCGATACCTGATCCCGTCTGCCGTCTGCCGCATCGCTGTGGCTGGTCGCGCCCGCGCGGCGGTAGCCGTAAATCCAACAGAGCCCCGCGCCCCTGGGTGGATCCGGTTACGCCCCGTACACCGGCTCGGGTGTCCCGGCCTCCCCCAACAGCTTCAGTGCCGTCTCTCCCGCCTCCGCCGGAGTCCACCTCGCGCCCTTGTCCGCGCTCGGGCCCGGCCGCCACCCCTCCATCACCGTGATCAGGCCGCCCTCCGCCTCGAAGACCCTGCCCGTCACCCCCGCGCTCGCTTCCGAGCCCAGCCAGACGACAAGCGGCGACACGTTCTCCGGGGCCATCGCGTCGAAGCCCCCCGAAGGGGCCGCCATCGTGTCGGCGAAGGTGCGTTCCGTCATCCTCGTCCGGGCCGCGGGGGCGATCGCGTTGACCTGGACGCCGTAGCGGGCGAGTTCGGCTGAGGCGACCAGGGTCAGGGCCACGATTCCCGCCTTCGCCGCGCTGTAGTTGCCCTGTCCCATCGAGCCCAACAGGCCTGCCCCGCTGGACGTGTTCACGACCCGGGCCGTCGGCGCACGGCCCGCCTTGGCCTCCGCCCGCCAGTGTGCCGCCGCGTGCTTGAGCGGCAGGAAGTGCCCTTTCAGGTGTACGGCCATCACCGCGTCCCAGTCGTCCTCGTCCAGGTTCACCAGCATCCGGTCGCGCAGGAACCCGGCGTTGTTGACGAGGGTGTCGAGGCGGCCGTACGCCGTGAGGGCGGCCCGGACGAGGGAGGCGGCGCCGTCGGTGGTGGCGATGTCGCCGCCGTGTGCGATCGCCTCGCCGCCGGCCGCGCGGATCTCGTCGGCGACGAGTGCGGCGGGGCTGTCGGGGCCCGGTGTGCCGTCGAGGCCGACGCCGAGGTCGTTGACGACGACGCGGGCGCCCTCGGCGGCGAAGGCGAGGGCGTGGGCACGGCCGAGGCCGCGGCCCGCGCCGGTGACGACGACGACCCGGCCGTCGCAGATTCCGGTCATCTCAGGTCTCCTTGCCGACGGTTGTCGCGTTGGTGGCGTCGAGGAAGGCGGGCCGCTCGCCGCCGCCGTGCACGAGCAGGGAGGCCCCGCTGATGTAGGCGGCGGCGTCCGAGGCGAGGAACACGGCTGCCGCTCCCACGTCCGACGGCTGGGCGAGGCGGCCGAGGGGGACCGTGCGGGAGACGGCGGCGATGCCCTCCTCGTCGCCGTAGTAGAGGTGGGACCGCTCGGTGTCGACCATGCCGACGACCAGGGTGTTCACGCGGATGTCCGGCGCCCACTCCACGGCCATCGAGCGGGCGAGGTTCTCCAGGCCCGCCTTGGCCGCTCCGTACGCGGCGGCGCCGGGTGAGGGCCGGCCGCCGCTGACGCTCCCGATCATGACGATCGAGCCGCGGCTGCGCTTCAGGTGTTCGTAGGCGGCCAGGGACACCGTCAGCGGGGCGAGGAGGTTCAACTCCAGTACGCGGAGGTGCCGTTCGGGGCGGTTGTCGGAGAGCAGCCGGTAGGGGGCGCCGCCCGCGTTGTTGACCAGTACGTCCAGGCGCGGCAGTTCGTCGAGGAAGTGCCGTACGGCGTCGGCGTCCCGGACGTCGACCTGTGCGAACCGTGTTTTCGGCACCGGGACTTCGGGGGGCCTGCGGGCGCAGACGACGACCTCCGCTCCCGCCTGCACGAAGGAGCGGGCGATACCGGCGCCGACTCCCCGTGTTCCGCCGGTGACGACCACGACCTTCCCGTTCAGCTCCATTCGCCGCTACCCTTCTCACCTAACAAACGTTTGGTGGAAAGGTAGCTGATGCTTCCATGGGTGTCTCCACCTCGCCCCCGGAAAAGGGGCTGGAAAAAGAGGGCGTCGCCGTCGTCACGGTCGATTTCCCGCCGGTGAACGCCCTGCCGGTGGACGGCTGGTTCGCCCTGGCCGACGCCGTGCGCACCGCGGGCCGCGACCCGCAGGTCCGGTGTGTGGTGCTGGCCGCGAAGGGGCGCGGGTTCAACGCGGGCGTGGACATCAAGGAGCTCCAGACCCGGGGGCCGGGTGCTCTGGTCGGCGCCAACCGCGGCTGCTTCGAGGCCTTTTCGGCGGTGTACGAGTGCGAGGTGCCCGTCGTCGCGGCCGTCCAGGGGTTCTGTCTGGGCGGCGGGATCGGGCTCGTGGGCAACGCGGACGTCGTCGTGGCGAGCGAGGACGCCACCTTCGGACTGCCCGAGCTGGACCGCGGGGCGCTGGGCGCGGCCACCCATCTGTCCCGGCTGGTGCCGCAGCATCTGATGCGCGCCCTGTACTACACCTCGCGCACGGTGACGGCCGCCGAGCTGCACGCGCACGGCTCGGTGTGGCGGGTGGTCCCGCGCGAGGAACTTACCGCCGCCGCGGTGGAGTTGGCCCGCGAGATAGCCGCCAAGGACGGCGAGCTGCTGCGCCTGGCCAAGGCCGCCATCAACGGCATCGACCCCGTCGACGTCCGCCGCAGCTACCGCTTCGAGCAGGGTTTCACCTTCGAGGCGAGCGTCGGCGGGGTCGCCGACCGGGTCCGCGACAGGTTCGGAAGGGACGGGACGTGAGCGACAAGACGATGTCCGCCGACGAGGCGGTCGCCCGGCTGGCCAGTGGGATGACCCTGGGCATCGGCGGCTGGGGTTCCCGCCGCAAGCCGATGGCCCTGGTCCACGCGCTGCTGCGGTCCGACGTCACCGACCTGACCGTCGTCTCGTACGGCGGCCCGGACGTCGGCATGCTCGCCGCCGCCGGCCGGATACGGAAACTGGTCGCCCCTTTCGTCACCCTCGACTCGATCCCCCTGGAACCGCACTACCGGGCGGCCCGCGAGCGCGGCGCCTTCGCGCTCATGGAGATCGACGAGGCCATGTTCATGTGGGGCCTGCGGGCGGCGGCCAACCGGCTGCCGTTCCTGCCGGTGCGGGCGGGCATCGGCTCGGACGTGATGCGGGTCAACCCCGGCCTGCGCACGGTGACGTCGCCGTACGACGACGGGGAGACCTTCGTCGCCATGCCCGCCCTGCGTCTCGACGCGGCCCTGGTCCACGTCAACCGTGCCGACCGGCTGGGCAACGGGCAGTACCTGGGCCCGGACCCGTACTTCGACGACCTGTTCTGCGAAGCGGCCGACGCGGCCTACGTCTCGTGCGAACAGGTCGTCGACACCGCCGAGTTGACGAAGGCGGCGGCCCCTCAGTCCCTCCTGATCAGGCGGCACTCGGTGACGGGGGTCGTCGAGGCCCCGAACGGAGCGCACTTCACGTCCTGCGCACCGGACTACGACCGGGACGAGGCCGCCCAGAAGGAGTACGCGACCACGCCCTGGCCGGAGTTCGCCGAGCACTACCTCCAGGGGAGGACACCATGACCGTGACGCGGAGCGAGTACTGCGTGATCGCCTGCGCCGACGCCTGGCGCGGTGCCGGTGAGATCCTCGCCAGCCCGATGGGCCTGATCCCCTCCGTCGGCGCCCGCCTGGCCCGGCGGACGTTCTCCCCCGACCTCCTCCTCACCGACGGCGAGGCGATGCTCGTGCGGGACGACGGCACCGTCGAGGGCTGGCTGCCGTACCGGCAGCATCTCGCCCTGGTCACCGGCGGCCGGCGGCACGTGATGATGGGCGCGAGCCAGATCGACCGGTACGGCAACCAGAACATCTCCTGCATCGGCGACTGGGAGCGGCCGAAGCGGCAGCTGCTCGGGGTACGGGGAGCGCCGGTCAACACCCTCAACAACCCGACCAGTTACTGGGTGCCGAGGCACTCCCGGCGGGTGTTCGTGGAGAAGGTCGACATGGTGTGCGGGGTGGGGTACGACCACGCGGCCGGTGCCCGGTACCACCGGATCCCCCGGGTCGTCTCCGACCTGGGCGTCTTCGACTTCGCGACGCCGGACCACTCGATGCGGCTGGCGTCGCTGCATCCGGGGGTCACCGTGGACCAGGTCAGGGAGGCCACCGGCTTCGATCCGGTGATCGAGGACGAGGTGCCGTACACCCGTGAACCGACGGATCAGGAGCTGGAGTTGATCCGTGAGGTGCTCGACCCGCACGACGCCCGCTCCCGGGAGGTCGGCAGCTGATGGAGACCGCGTTCACCCGGCTGGTCGGCGTCCGCCACCCGATCGTGCAGACCGGGATGGGATGGGTCGCCGGACCACGCCTGGTCTCCGCCACGGCGAACGCGGGCGCACTCGGCATCCTGGCCTCCGCGACCATGACGCTCGACCAACTCCGCGACGCGGTAAGGGAGGTGAGGTCCCGTACGGACGCACCCTTCGGTGTCAATCTGCGGGCAGACGCGGCGGACGCCGGGGACCGGGTGCGCCTGATCGTCGACGAGGGCGTGCGGGTGGCGTCCTTCGCGCTCGCCCCCTCCGCCGGGCTGGTCGGTGAGCTGAAGGCGGCGGGGGTCGTCGTGATCCCGTCCGTCGGGGCCCGCCGGCATGCCGAGAAGGTCGCGGCCTGGGGCGCGGACGCGGTGATCGTGCAGGGCGGGGAGGGCGGCGGGCACACCGGGGACGTGGCGACGACCGTACTGCTGCCGCAGGTCGTGGACGCGGTGGACATCCCGGTCGTGGCGGCGGGCGGCTTCTTCGACGGGCGGGGCCTGGTCGCCGCGCTGGCGTACGGGGCGGCGGGCGTCGCCATGGGCACCCGGTTCCTGCTCACCTCGGACTCGACGGTGCCGCAGGCGGTGAAGGCACGCTATCTGGCGGCGACGGTCAAGGACGTGACGGTGACCCGGGCGGTCGACGGACTCCCCCACCGCATGCTCCGCACCGACCTGGTGACCGCGCTGGAGAACTCCGGCCGGGCCAGGGCCCTTTGGCACGCGGTGCACAGAGCGGCCGGCTTCCGGAGGCTGTCGGGGCTGACCTGGCGGGCGATGGCCCGCGACGGCCTCGCGATGCGTCACGGCAAGGACCTGTCCTGGAGCCAGGTCCTGCTCGCCGCCAACACGCCCATGCTGCTCAGGTCCGCGATGGTGGACGGCCGTACGGATCTCGGAGTCATGGCCTCCGGCCAGGTCGCCGGGGTGATCGGCGAC
The DNA here is from genome assembly GCF_055570355.1 of Streptomyces sp. NPDC031225. Taxonomy (NCBI): domain Bacteria; kingdom Bacillati; phylum Actinomycetota; class Actinomycetes; order Kitasatosporales; family Streptomycetaceae; genus Streptomyces; species Streptomyces sp. NPDC031225. Next base: position 153,345 of record NZ_JBVIHJ010000012.1, read on the forward strand.
CTGCCGTCGTGCGCAGAACTGGTGGAACGGATCGTGAAGGAGGCGGAGGAGGTGCTGGCGAGCCTCAGAGACCTTGGATGACCGTCACACCCGCCCGACGATCACCGTCACGTCGTCCGACTCCGTCGTCACAGACGCTCGATGACCGTCACGTTCGCCTGCCCGCCGCCCTCGCACATGGTCTGGAGTCCGTACCGGCCGCCCGTGCGCTCCAGTTCGTGGAGCAGGGTCGTCATGAGCTTCACGCCCGTGGCACCCAGCGGGTGTCCGAGGGCGATCGCGCCGCCGTTGACGTTGACCTTGCCGGGGTCGGCGCCGGTCTCCTTCAGCCAGGCCAGGACGACCGGGGCGAAGGCCTCGTTGATCTCGACGAGGTCGATGTCGTCGATGGTGAGGCCGGTCTTCTTCAGGGCGTGGGCGGTGGCGGGGATGGGCGCGGTGAGCATGCGGATGGGGTCCTCGCCGCACACGGAGAGGTGGTGGACGCGGGCGCGTGGTGTGAGGCCGTGTTCGCGGACCGCCCGCTCCGAGGCGATCAGCATGGCGGCCGCGCCGTCGGAGACCTGTGAGGAGCAGGCGGCCGTGACGGTGCCGCCCTCGATGACCGGCTTCAGCCCGGCCATCTTCTCCAGCGAGGTGTCCCGGCGCGGGCCCTCGTCGACGGCGGCCTCGCCGTAGGCCACCGTCTCGCGCTCGAAGCGCCCCTCGTCGATGGCCCGCAGGGCCCGCCGGTGCGAGCGCAGGGCGAACTCCTCCTGGTCCTGCCTGCTGATGCCCCACTTGGCGGCGATCGTCTCGGCCCCGACGAACTGGTTCACCGGCCGGTCCCCGTAGCGCGCCTGCCAGCCCTCGCTGCCCGCGAAGGGCCCCTGCGTCAGTCCGAGGGGTTCGGCGGCCTGCCGGGTCGCGAAGGCGATCGGGATCATCGACATGTTCTGCACCCCGCCGGCGACGACCAGGTCCTGCGTCCCGGACAGCACGCCCTGTGCGGCGAAGTGCACGGCCTGCTGCGAGGACCCGCACTGCCGGTCCACGGTCACCCCGGGCACCTCCTCGGGCAGTCCGGCCGCCAGCCACGAGGTCCGCGCGATGTCCCCGGCCTGTGGGCCGACCGCGTCCAGACACCCGAACACGACGTCCTCGACGGCGGCGGGGTCCACGCCCACGCGCGCGATCAGCGCCTTGAGCACATGTGCGCCCAGATCGGCCGGGTGGACCGCGCTCAGTCCTCCCCCGCGCCGCCCGACGGGCGTACGGACCGCTTCGACGATGTAGGCCTCGGCCATGGCAACTCCCCAGACGTCCCAATGAGTTACGTGCGTACGGCGATCCCGTCCAGCACCATCGACAGGTACTGCCGGGCGATCTCCTCCGGGCTGTGCTGTCCGCCGGGCCGGTACCAGGACGCGGCGACCCACACGGTGTCGCGCACGAACCGGTACGTCAGCCGTACGTCGAGGTCGGCCCGGAACACCTCGGCCGCGACCCCGCGCTCCAGCGTGGACAGCCAGGTCTTCTCGAACCTGCGCTGCGACTCGGCGAGGAACGCGAACCGCTCCTGCGCGACCAGCTGCTTGCTCTCCTTCTGGTAGATCGCGACGGCCGCGCGGTGCCGGTCGATCTCCCGGAACGACTCGGTGACCAGGGCCTCCAGGGTCTCGCGGGGTCCCGACTCGGCGCCCAGGACGGTGTCGTAGCCGTCCCAGAGCTCGTCGAGGAAGGTCCGCAGGATCTCCTCCAGCATCGATTCCTTGGAGTCGAAGTGGTAGTAGAGGCTGCCCGCGAGCATGCCCGCGTGGTCGGCGATCTTGCGTACGGTCGTGGCGTTGTAGCCCTGTTCGGCGAAGACCTCGGCGGCGGTGTCGAGGAGTTCGCGTCGGCGCGCGGGCGCCGCGGCGCTCACCTGGGGCTTCTTCTTGGTCGGCACATCGTCCATTGTCCTAGGCGTGTTGACTGCTGACGGCGACGACCTCGCCCGTCATGTACGAGGAGTAGCCGGACGCCAGGAACACGATGACGTTGGCCACCTCCCAGGGCTGCGCGTACCGCCCGAAGGCCTCGCGCGCGGTGAGTTCCTCCAGGAGCTCCGCCGACGTCACCTTCACCAGATGCGGGTGCATGGCGAGGCTGGGTGACACGGCGTTGACGCGTACGCCGTACTCGGCGGCCTCCAGGGCGGCGCACCGGGTCAGTGCCATCACGCCGGCCTTCGCGGCGGCGTAGTGCGCCTGGCCGGCCTGGGCGCGCCAGCCGATGACGGAGGCGTTGTTGACGATGACGCCGCCTCTTTCGCGCATACGTCGGAGGGCGGCCCTGGTGCACCGGAACGTGCCGTTCAAGGTGACGTCCAGGACCCGGTTCCACTGCTCGTCGGTCATCTCGACGAGCTCCGACGTCCCGCCAAGGCCCGCGTTGTTGACGACTATGTCCAGTCGCCCGTGCTCCCGTACGGCCGTGTCGAACAACGCGCCGACCTGCGCCTCGTCGGTGACGTCGCACGGCACGGACGTCACCGCGCCCTGGAACTCCCGGGCCAGAGCCGCCTCGCACTCCTTCAGCCGACGTGCGTGTGCGTCGCTGATCAGGACGCGCGCGCCCTCCTCCAGGAAGCGGCGCGCGGTCGCCCCGCCGATGCCCGCGCCGGCCGCGGCCGTGACGACGGCGGTGCGTCCCTTCAGCAGCCCGTGCCCCGGTTCGTACACCGGGCTCTCGACGCCTGTCATGGCGTCACGCTAACCTACCAAACACTTGTTAGGGAAGGACGGTGTCCATGGATCTGGCGTTCACGCAGGAGGATCAGGCCTTCCGCGCCGAGGCCCGCGCGTGGCTGCGCGCGCATGTGCCCGCCGCTCCCCTTCCCTCCCTGGAGACCGAGGAGGGCTTCGCGGCCCATCGGGCGTGGGAGGCGGAGCTCGCGGCGGACCGCTGGTCGGTGGTCAACTGGCCGACGGCGTACGGCGGCCGGGACGCCGGTCTGATCGGCTGGCTGCTCTTCGAGGAGGAGTACTACGCGGCGGGAGCCCCCGGCCGTGTCGGCCAGAACGGCATCAGCCTCCTCGCGCCGACCCTCTTCGACCACGGCACACCGGAGCAACGCGCGCGCGTACTGCCGCCGATGGCCACCGGGGAGACGGTCTGGGCGCAGGCCTGGTCGGAGCCGGAGGCGGGCTCGGATCTGGCGTCCCTGAGGGCGAAGGCGGTGCGCACGGAGGGCGGCTGGCTGCTGAGCGGCCAGAAGACCTGGTCGTCCCGGGCCGCCTTCGCGGACCGCGCGTTCGGCCTGTTCCGCACCGACCCGGACACCCCGAGGCCCCACCAGGGCCTGACCTATCTGATGTTCGACCTGCGCGCCCCCGGAGTCACCGTGCGGCCGATCCGCCGCCTAGACGGGAAGCCGGCCTTCGCCGAACTCTTCCTGGACGAGGTGTTCGTACCGGACGCGGACGTCATCGGGGAGCCCGGACAGGGGTGGCGGATCGCGATGTCCACGGCGGGCAACGAACGCGGGCTGATGCTCCGCTCCCCGGGCCGCTTCCTCGCGGCCGCCGACCGTCTGCACTCCCTGTGGCGGACCCAGGGCAGCCCGCGGGACACCCGCGACCGGGTCGCGGACGCCCTGATCGGCGCCCGCGCCTACCAGCTCTTCACCTACGCCGCCGCCTCCCGCTTCCTGGACGGCGACGCACTCGGCCCCGAGTCCAGCCTCAACAAGGTCTTCTGGTCCGAGTACGACATCGCGCTCACCGAGACGGCCCTGGACATCCTGGGCGAGGAGGGCGGGTCCGCGGACACGGAGTGGTCCGAGCGGTACGTCTTCGCGCTGGCCGGCCCCATCTACGCCGGTACGAACGAGATCCAGCGCGACATCATCGCCGAACGCGTACTGGGCCTGCCGAAGGGACGCCGGTGATGCGGTTTCTGCTCGACTCCGAACAGCGCGCGTTCGCCGCCTCCCTGGACGCGATGCTGACGGCCGCGGACACGCCCCGCGTGATACGGGACCGGAGCCGCGGCGACCATGGCAGCGGCCGTGCGCTGTGGCGCCGTGTCGCCGAGGCTGGCGTCCTCGCCCTGGCGGTCCCGGAGACCTATGAGGGCATGGGCCCTCGCCCGGTCGAACTCGCCGTGGCCTTCGTGGAGTTGGGGCGGCACGCGGTACCGGGCCCACTGGTGGAGACGGTGACGGCGGCGGCACTGCTCGCGGCGCTGGACGACACCGGCCCGGCCAAGCGCCTGCTGCCCGCGCTGGCCTCGGGCGAGTCGACGGCGACCCTGGCCACGGGGTCGTACGCGCTGGACGCCGACATGGCGGACGTACGCCTGACACTCTCCGGGACGGAACTGCACCTCGCTCCCCCGCCCGCCACCCCGCCCCGTCCGTCCCTCGACCCGGCCCGCCGTCTCTCCCCCCTCCCCGCCGGGGGCGAACTCCTCGCCACCGGCCCCCAGGTGACCGTCGCCGCCGCCCACGCCCTCAGCACCGCCCGCCTCACCACCGCCGCCCAGGCCCTCGGCGTCGGCCTCGCCCTCCTCGACATGACCGTCGCCCATGTCGGACAGCGCACCCAGTTCGGCGCGCCCATAGGTTCCTTCCAGGCCGTCAAACACCAACTCGCCGACGCCAAGCTCGCGTTGGAGTTCGCGCGCCCGCTGCTCCTCGGTGCCGCCCTGACCCTGACCCCCTCGGACGTCGCCGCCGCCAAGGTCACGGCCTGCGAGGCGGCGTACCGGACCGCCCGGACCGCGCTCCAGCTGCACGGCGCGATCGGCTACACGGCGGAGTGCGACCTGTCCCTCTGGCTCACCAAGGCCCGCGTGCTGCGCACCGCGTGGGGCACCCCCGACGAGTGCCGCGCGGCCGTCCTCAGTGGTGGTCGCCGCCGCTGAAGGACCGGGACGAGTCAGTGGCGGCGAGTCCCTCGGCGGCCTGCTCTCCCGCCGTGCGGTCACCCTCGCCTGCGCGTACGCTCCCCGAAACGGCCGTCGCGTCCGCGTGCAGGCGGGAGCATGTGGACCAAGGCCGCCGAGCTGACGGGAGCCCATTGAAACGCGCCGGAGTACTGCTCTTCGCAACCGTCCCCGTGGTCGTGACGGCGTCGGTCTGTGTCCTCGCGCCCCAGCAGTCCGACGCGGGGCGGGCGGCCCCCGGCCTCTCCGGCGCCCCACGGTCGCACTCGTCCGCGAACAGCCAGGACACCCGGGACGCCAAGGCCCGGGCCGAACAGCCGGCGCGGACGGCGAGCCCCAAGGACGACGAGACGCCCGCCGGCCTGCCGCCGGGCCTGGACGCCCCCGCCGAGAAGGAGCTCGCGCAGCAGCTGGTGGCGAGCGCCGAGAACTCCACCCTCGACTGGCGCAGCGCCTACGCCTATGTCGAGGACATCGGCGACGGCCAGGGCTACACGGCCGGCCTCATCGGCTTCTGCACCGGCACCCACGACCTGCTCACCCTCGTCGAGCGCTACACGCAGGACCACCCCGGCAACGGCCTCGCGACCTACCTGCCCGCCCTGCGCGCGGTCGACGGCACCGACTCCCACGAGGGCCTGGACCCCGGCTTCACGGCCGCCTGGAAGGCGGAGGCCTCCCGGCCGGCCTTCCGGGCCGCCCAGGACGCGGAACGCGACCGCGTCTACTTCGACCCCGCCGTCCGCCTCGCCAAGCTCGACGGCCTCGGTGCGCTCGGCCAGTTCGTCTACTACGACGCCATGGTCTTCCACGGCCCCGGCACCGACGCCGCCAGCTTCTACGGCTTGCGCGCCCGCGCCCTCCAGGAGGCCGCCAGCCCGGCCGGGGGCGGCTCCGAAAAGGCCTATCTGGACGCCTTCCTGGACATCCGCCGGGCCGCCATGAAGACCCGCAAGGCGGACATCGACACCTCCCGCATCGACACGGCCCAGCGGCGGTTCCTGAACGAGGGGAACCTGGACCTGACGCCACCCCTGGAGTGGCAGGTGTACGGGGAGACGTACCGGGTGCCGTAGGCGGACATGCGACGGCGCCTGCCCTCCGGTCCGGTCGGGGACGTGGAAGGCAGGCGCCGTCGCTGTTCCGTACGCCTTTGTACGGGACGTTCTCGAGGGACCGTCAGGTCCTCTGTGTCACCGTCAGACCATCAGCGAGCGGTCCGTCGGGCGGATCGGCGCGGGCAGTTCGCTCGTGCCGGCCAGGAAGCGGTCGGTGCCGCGGGCGGCCGAGCGGCCCTCCGCGATCGCCCACACGATGAGCGACTGGCCGCGGCCCGCGTCACCGGCGACGAAGACACCCGGCACGTTGGTCTGGAAGTCGGCGTCGCGTGCGATGTTGCCGCGCTCGTCGAGCTCCAGGCCGAACTGCTCGACCAGGCCGTTCTCGCGGTCGGTGCCGGTGAAGCCCATCGCGAGGGTGACCAGCTGGGCGGGGATCTTGCGCTCCGTGCCCGGCTTCGGGGTCAGCCTGCCCTCGATGAACTCGACCTCGCTCAGGTGCAGCCACTGGACGTTGCCGTCCTCGTCGCCCTCGAAGTGGGTGGTGGAGACGGAGTAGACCCGCTCGCCGCCCTCCTCGTGCGCGGAGGTGACCTTGTAGAGCATCGGGAAGGTCGGCCACGGCTGGTGCGGCGCGCGGTCCTCGCCCGGCCGGGGCATGATCTCCAGCTGAGTGACGGAGGCCGCGCCCTGGCGGTGGGCGGTGCCCACGCAGTCGGCGCCGGTGTCGCCGCCGCCGATGACGATGACGTGCTTGCCCTCGGCCGTGATGGGGGGCGCCACGTAGTCGCCCTCCTGCACCTTGTTGGCCAGCGGCAGGTACTCCATGGCCTGGTGGATGCCCTTGAGCTCACGGCCGGGGACCGGCAGATCACGGGCGGTCGTGGCACCGGCGGCGATGACGATCGCGTCGTAGCGCTTCTTCAGGTCGGTCGCCTTGAGGTCGCGGCCGATCTCGATGCCGGTGCGGAAGCGGGTGCCCTCCGCGCGCATCTGCTCGATACGGCGGTTGATGTGCCGCTTCTCCATCTTGAACTCGGGGATGCCGTACCGGAGGAGGCCTCCGATGCGGTCCGCGCGCTCGTAGACGGCGACGGTGTGACCGGCCCGGGTGAGCTGCTGGGCGGCGGCGAGACCGGCGGGGCCCGACCCGATGACCGCGACGGTCTTGCCGGACAGGCGCTCCGGGGCCTGCGGCTCGACGTCACCGCTGTCCCAGGCCTTGTCGATGATCGAGACCTCGACGTTCTTGATGGTCACGGCCGGCTGGTTGATGCCGAGCACACACGCCGACTCGCAGGGAGCGGGGCACAGCCGCCCCGTGAACTCGGGGAAGTTGTTGGTCGCGTGCAGACGCTCGCTCGCGGCCGCCCAGTCCTCGCGGTAGGCGTAGTCGTTCCACTCGGGGATGAGGTTCCCGAGCGGACAGCCGTTGTGACAGAACGGGATGCCGCAGTCCATGCAGCGGGACGCCTGCTTCGAGATGATCGGAAGCAGCGAACCCGGGACGTAGACCTCGTTCCAGTCCTTCAGACGTACGTCGACGGGGCGGGACTTGGCGACCTCGCGGCCGTGGTTCAAAAAGCCCTTCGGGTCAGCCATTGATCGCCGCCTCCATCATCTTCTCGGTGATCTCGGACTCGGAGAGTCCCGCCTGCTCGGCGGCGTCCTTGGCGGCGAGCACTGCCTTGTACGTGCTGGGGATGATCTTGCTGAAGCGCTCCACCGCGGTGTCCCACTCGGCGAGCAGCTTCTCGGCGACCGTGGAGGCGGTCTCCTCCTGGTGGCGGCGCACCACGTCGTGCAGCCACTGCTTGTCCGCGTCGTCCAGAGCCTCGATGGCGTCCACGTTGCCGACGTTGACGTCGTCCCGGTCGAGGTCGATGACGTAGGCGACACCGCCGGACATGCCGGCCGCGAAGTTGCGGCCCGTCCGGCCGAGGACGACCGCGTGACCGCCGGTCATGTACTCGCAGCCGTGGTCGCCCACGCCCTCCGAGACGACCGTGGCGCCGGAGTTGCGGACGCAGAACCGCTCACCGGTGCGACCGCGCAGGAACAGCTCACCGCCGGTCGCGCCGTACGCGATGGTGTTGCCCGCGATCGTCGAGTACTCGGCGAGGTGGTCGGCGCCCCGGTCGGGACGGACGATCACCCGGCCGCCGGACAGGCCCTTGCCGACGTAGTCGTTGGCATCGCCCTCCAGGCGCAGCGTGACACCGCGCGGGAGGAAGGCGCCGAAGGACTGGCCCGCCGAGCCGGTGAAGGTGATGTCGATGGTGTCCTCGGGCAGGCCCGCACCGCCGAACTTCTTCGTCACCTCGTGGCCGAGCATGGTGCCGACCGTGCGGTTGATGTTGCGGATGGCGACCTGGGCGCGCACCGGCTGGGCGTCGGTCGCCGAGTCGGCGGCCAGGGCGTCGGCGGCGAGCTTGATCAGCTCGTTGTCGAGCGCCTTCTCCAGGCCGTGGTCCTGCGCGATCACCTGGTGCAGCGCGGCGCCCTCGGGCAGCTCGGGCACGTAGAAGAGCGGGGACAGGTCCAGGCCCTGCGCCTTCCAGTGGTCGACGGCACGCTCGACGTCGAGGGTCTCGGCGTGGCCGACGGCCTCCTCGATGGTGCGGAAGCCCAGCTCGGCGAGGATCTCGCGGACCTCTTCGGCGATGAACCTGAAGAAGTTCACGATGTACTCGGCCTTGCCGGAGAACCGGTCGCGCAGCACCGGGTTCTGGGTGGCGATGCCGACCGGGCAGGTGTCCAGGTGGCAGACGCGCATCATGACGCAGCCGGAGACGACGAGCGGCGCGGTCGCGAAACCGAACTCCTCGGCGCCGAGCAGCGCGGCGATGACGACGTCACGGCCGGTCTTGAGCTGGCCGTCGGTCTGCACGACGATGCGGTCGCGCAGGCCGTTGAGCAGCAGGGTCTGCTGGGTCTCGGCGAGACCGAGCTCCCAGGGGCCACCGGCGTGCTTGAGCGAGGTCAGCGGGGAGGCACCGGTACCACCGTCGTGACCGGAGATCAGGACGACGTCCGCGTGGGCCTTGGACACACCCGCCGCGACCGTGCCGACGCCGACCTCGGAGACCAGCTTCACGTGGATCCGCGCCTGCGGGTTCGCGTTCTTCAGGTCGTGGATCAGCTGGGCCAGGTCCTCGATCGAGTAGATGTCGTGGTGCGGCGGCGGGGAGATCAGACCGACACCCGGGGTGGAGTGCCGGGTCTTGGCGACCCACGGGTAGACCTTGTGGCCGGGCAGCTGGCCGCCCTCGCCGGGCTTGGCGCCCTGGGCCATCTTGATCTGGATGTCGTCCGCGTTGACCAGGTACTCGGAGGTCACACCGAAGCGGCCGGAGGCGACCTGCTTGATGGACGAACGGCGGGCCGGGTCGTACAGCCGGTCCGCGTCCTCGCCGCCCTCACCGGTGTTGGACTTGCCGCCCAGCTGGTTCATGGCGATGGCGAGGGTCTCGTGCGCCTCCTTGGAGATGGAGCCGTACGACATGGCGCCGGTGGAGAAGCGCTTGACGATCTCGGAGACCGGCTCGACCTCGTCGACGGAGATCGAGGGCCGGTCCGACTTGAAGCCGAAGAGCCCGCGCAGCGTCATGAGGCGCTCGGACTGCTCGTTCACGCGGTCCGTGTACTTCTTGAAGATGTCGTAGCGGTTGGCACGCGTCGAGTGCTGGAGGCGGAAGACCGTCTCCGGGTCGAACAGGTGCGGCTCGCCCTCGCGGCGCCACTGGTACTCGCCGCCTATCTCCAGGGCGCGGTGCGCGGGCGCGATGCCGGAGGCGGGGTACGCCTTGGCGTGCCGGGCGGCGACCTCCTTGGCGACGACGTCGATGCCGATGCCGCCGATCTTGGTGGCCGTGCCGCTGAAGTACTTCTGGACGAAGGCCGAGTCGAGACCGACGGCCTCGAAGACCTGGGCGCCGCGATAGGAGGCGACGGTCGAGATGCCCATCTTGGACATGACCTTCAGAACACCCTTGCCCAGGGCGTAGATCAGGTTGCGGATGGCCTTCTCGGACTCGATGTCCGACAGGAAGGTGCCGGCGCGGACGAGGTCCTCGACGGACTCCATCGCCAGGTAGGGGTTCACGGCCGCGGCGCCGAAGCCGATCAGCAGGGCGACGTGGTGGACCTCGCGGACGTCACCGGCCTCGACCAGCAGGCCCACCTCGGTGCGCTGCTTGGTACGGATGAGGTGGTGGTGGACGGCCGCGGTGAGCAGCAGCGACGGGATCGGCGCGTGCTCGGCGTCGGAGTGGCGGTCCGACAGGACGATCAGCCGGGCGCCGTTGTCGATGGCGGCGTCGGCCTCGGCGTAGATCTCCTCGATGCGCGCGGCGAGGGCGTCGCCGCCGCCGGAGACCCGGTACAGGCCGGAGAGGGTCGCGGCCTTGAAACCGGGCATGTCGCCGTCGGCGTTGATGTGGATGAGCTTGGCCAGCTCGTCGTTGTCGATCACCGGGAACGGCAGGGTGACCGTGCGGCACGACGCGGCGCTCGGCTCCAGCAGGTTGCCCTGCGGGCCCAGCGAGCTGCGCAGCGAGGTGACCAGCTCTTCGCGGATCGCGTCCAGCGGCGGGTTGGTGACCTGCGCGAACAGCTGGGTGAAGTAGTCGAAGAGCAGGCGCGGGCGCGAGGAGAGCGCGGCGATCGGCGAGTCGGTGCCCATCGAACCGATGGGCTCGGCACCGGCCTTGGCCATCGGGGCGAGCAGGACGCGCAGCTCCTCCTCGGTGTAGCCGAAGGTCTGCTGGCGGCGGGTGACCGAGGCGTGGGTGTGCACGATGTGCTCACGCTCGGGCAGGTCGGAGAGTTCGATCTCCCCGGCCTCCAGCCACTCGGCGTACGGCCGCTCGGCGGCGAGGCCGGCCTTGATCTCGTCGTCCTCGATGATGCGGTGCTCGACGGTGTCGACGAGGAACATCCGGCCGGGCTGGAGACGGCCCTTGCGGACCACCTTCGCGGGGTCGATGTCGAGGACGCCGACCTCGGAGCCGAGGACGACGAGGCCGTCGTCGGTGACCCAGTAGCGGCCGGGGCGAAGGCCGTTGCGGTCGAGGACCGCGCCGACCTGCTTGCCGTCGGTGAAGGTGACACAGGCCGGGCCGTCCCAGGGCTCCATCATCGTGGAGTGGAACTCGTAGAACGCGCGGCGGGCGGGCTCCATGGAGTCGTGGTTCTCCCACGCCTCCGGAATCATCATCAGCACGGAGTGCGGCAGCGAACGGCCGCCCAGGTGCAGGAGTTCGAGCACCTCGTCGAAGGACGCCGAGTCGGAGGCGTCCGGCGTACAGATCGGGAAGATCCGGTCCAGCGTGTCCTGGCCTCCGAAGAGGTCCGAGGTGAGCTGGGACTCGCGGGCGACCATCCAGTTGCGGTTGCCCTTGACGGTGTTGATCTCACCGTTGTGGGCGACGAAACGGTACGGGTGCGCGAGCGGCCACGACGGGAAGGTGTTCGTGGAGAACCGGGAGTGCACGAGCGCGATCGCGGAGGCGAAGCGGCGGTCGGACAGGTCCGGGAAGAAGGGTTCCAGCTGGCCGGTGGTCAGCATGCCCTTGTAGACGATCGTCCGCGCGGACAGCGACGGGAAGTACACGTGGGCCTCGCGCTCGGCGCGCTTGCGCAGCACGAAGGCCTTGCGGTCGAGGTCGATGCCCTCCGAAGTGCCGTCGCTGACGAACACCTGGCGGAAGATCGGCATCGTGGAGCGGGCGGTGGCGCCGAGCAGCTGCGGGGCGACCGGGACCTCGCGCCAGCCGAGGACCGTCAGGCCCTCTTCGCCGGCGATCGTCTCGATCTTCGAGACGGCGTCCTCGGTGTCGTCGTCCGGCAGGAAGGCGATACCGACCGCGTACTTGCCGGCCGCGGGCAGCTCGAAGCCCGCCACCTCACGGAAGAAGGTGTCCGGAACCTGGGACAGGATGCCCGCGCCGTCACCCGAGTCGGGCTCGGAGCCGGTGGCACCGCGGTGCTCCAGGTTGCGCAGAACCGTGAGCGCCTGCTCGACCAGCGCGTGGCTCGCCTCGCCGGTGAGGGTGGCCACGAAGCCGACGCCACAGGCGTCGTGCTCGTTGCGGGGGTCGTACATACCCTGCGCAGCAGGGCGAGCATCCATGAAGGACCACTTCTGGCCATTCGTGGAGTGCTGGGACGGCTGGCGCGGCGTACGCATCGGCTCTCCCGTCGTCGTCAATTGGCATATTCAGATTGCCGAGGGACGACGTTGGCCCTCTGCGCGGTGCAAAATTTCGTGCAGGTTACATGATGGAGCGGATCTCGGGAACCGGATACTCCGTTCCAGCATGCGGACGCCACGGGGTGCGAGGGGGGTGTCGCACACCTGGCTTGAAGTATGTGGGGACCAAGCCGGACTGATCGGTCAGATCCGTGTCCGTCGGTCCGGGGAGCGGTATGGGTGTCGTCACCCACCCCGCGAGCGCGCCGCAAGCGTCATTGCCCGTAGCGCTTGTGGCTCATGCCCAGTGGTTAAGCATTCGAAACCAGCGAGTAACGGCTACTTATGCGGCCCAACGCATAAGTAGCAGCCGATCTATCCTACGGCCGTTCCGAAGAAACTGCCCAGGGCGTACGTCACACCGGCCGCCGCGCCTCCCAGGACGAGCTGTCGCAGCCCGCTGTACCACCAGGTCCGGGTGGTCACCCTGGCCACGACGGCACCGCACGCGAACAGTCCGAGAAGGGCGAGCAGCACGGCGGGCCAGAGCACGGTCGCGCCGAGAAGATACGGGAGCACCGGCAGCACCGCACCCAGGGCGAAGGACCCGAAGCTGGAGACGGCGGCGACGAGCGGGGAGGGCAGATCGCCCGGATCGATCCCCAGTTCCTCACGGGCGTGGATCTCAAGGGCCTGCTCGGGGTCCTTCGACAGCTGCCGGGCGACCTCACGCGCCAGCGCGGGCTCGACACCCCGCCCCTCGTACAGGGCGGCGAGCTCGGCCTCCTCGTCCTGCGGGTGCTTGCGCAACTCCCGCCGCTCCACGTCCAGTTCGGCCTCGACGAGCTCGCGCTGCGCGGCGACGGAGGTGTACTCGCCGGCGGCCATGGAGAAGGCGCCGGCGGCGAGCCCCGCGAGTCCGGTCAGCACGATGGTGTTCTGGCCGACGGCACCGCCCGCGACACCGGTCATCAGTGCGAGGTTGGAGACGAGTCCGTCCATGGCCCCGAAGACGGCGGGCCGCAGCCAGCCACCGTTGACGTCCCGGTGCGTGTGGTTGTCGCGGTGCGCCTCGTGCAGTGGCGCCTCGATGTCGATGATGGCCATTCCGGTCCCCCAGGAAAGCTAAGCCAAAGCTAACTTTGGACAGATTCTAATTCTCAACAACGCTCACAGTACGACGGGGCATTCCCGGCCGCCAGCAAGGAAAGGCTGGGCTAACCTGCGGTTTTGCCTTCGAATGCACAGACGATCGCTATATCGCTCATATGTCGACCGGGTGATGCTGACGTGTCGGAGGCTCAGGTCAACCGCCGATGGTGGGACACATGCGCAAACGGTTCCGCCCAGGCGCGGAACACCGTCTGTCCTTGTGGAGAGGCCGCGTATGGCATCGATCGCCTGCATTCCCTCGGTCCCGGCGCCCCAGGACGCCGCCGGACTCCGCGAGCGGGCCCGCGGCGCCCTGCTGGGCCTCGCGGTCGGAGACGCCCTCGGAGCCCCCGCCGAGAACATGAAGCCGTCGGAGATCCGCGCCCGCTGGGGCCGTATCGAGGGCTATGTCGTGGACGAGCCGGCCGGCACGGACGACACGGAGTACGCGATCTTCTCCGGCCTGCTCCTGGCCCGCCACGGCTCGGCCCTCACCCCCTCCCATGTGGAGGCGGCGTGGCACGAGTGGATCGCGGACCGCGACGAGGGCCCCTTCCGGGGCGCGGGCTTCAGTGAGCGCGGCACACTGGAGAACCTCCGGCGTGGCCTCGCCGCCCCCATCTCCGCCCAGCACCGGCACGCCTGGAGCGACGGCCTGGCCATGCGGGCGGCCCCCTTCGGCGTCTTCGCGGCGGGCCGCCCCGCGGAGGCCGCCCGCCTGGTGGCGATCGACGGCTCGGTGAGCCACGCCGGCGAGGGCATCTACGGCGGCCAGGCGGTCGCGGCGGGAGTGGCGGCGGCGATGGCGGGTGCCCCGACGATCGCGGTGGTCGCCTCGGCGCTGGCGGTGATCCCGGACGACAGCTGGACGGCCCGCTCCCTACGGCGTGCCGTGGCGGTGGCCCACCGGGGCGAACGGGCGGTCCGCTCCTGCGTCGTCATCGGCGGCTATCCGTGGACCGACCTGGCCCCGGAGGCGGTCGCCCTCGCCTTCGGCGCCTACGCGGTGGCCGACGGCGACTTCCGCGAGGCGGTGCTGACGGCGGTGAACATGGGCAGGGACGCCGACACCACGGCCGCGGTGGCGGGCGCACTGGCCGGCGCGACCAGGGGCGCGTCCGCCGTCCCGGCCGACTGGGCTTCGGCGATCGGCCCGGCGCGAGGCAGCTGCCTCCCCTCCATGGCGGGCCATCACGTCCTGGACGTGGCGGAGTTGCTGGTGGCGGGCGAGGACGGAAAGTGGGACACGAAAGGCCTCGCACAGGAGTGGCCCCCACCGGACCCGGACGCCTTCACCCTGGCGGCGGGCACCGACTCGGGGACGGACCGGTGAGGCCGCCGGGGCCGTGGGGCGAGACCACGTCGAGCACGCCTCAGCCGCTCGGCCCCGCGGCCGCCGACGGCGAGTTCGCCCCAGGGGGGCCACCGGCACCCGACGACGAAAGCCGCACGGGCGGTGCGGGTGGGAACCCAAATGCCGAAGGCGAAGCCAAGGCCTGTCAAAGGGTCACCGGCCTCCTGCTGGGCCTGGCCGCAGGCGACGCCGCCGGCTGGCCCGCCGCCCGCCACCGAGCCGCCCGGATGCCCGACTGGACCCGCCGCCTCACCCGCGAACTCGACACCTTCGCCGAGCAGAACGCCACCACCACCCTCCCCGTCCCCATCGCCCTGAACCAGCCCCCCGAGCCGCTGCGCCTGGGCCCCTCCGACGACGCCGAATGGGCGGCGTTCACCGCGGAAGCCCTGCTGCGCGCGGGCGACGACACGGCCCTGGGCGACCTGACCCGGGAACGCCGTACCAGAGCCGCGATCGACCTCACCTGGAACGCCCTGGCCGCCGAGGTGGCCGCGGCGGCGGACCGTGCCCCCGAGATCGAGTCCGCCGTCCTGCCGCTGCGCGCCCGAATCTCCGTGCGGGCGGGACTGGGCAACCTCGTGGCCGGTCTGCGCCCACCCGCCACCGGCCACGACAACCCCCACTACTTCGACGACGCGGCCTGCGTCCGGGCCTGCGTCCTCGCCGTCGCCCACCTCGGTGACCCCCGACTCGCCGCGGATCTCGCGGAGTTCGACGCCCGCTACACCCAGGACGGCGACGGAGTGCACGGCGCCCGGGCGATGGCCGCGGCCCTCTCCCTCGCCCTGACCGGCGCACCCGTCGACACCTGCGTGACAGCGGCCCTCGCCGAACTCCCCGAGGACACGGAGATCGGCCGCAACGCCCGCCACGCCCTGCACCTCGCACAGTCGGCCGACAGCGCGTTCGCCCTGATCCCCGCCCTGGAACACGAGATCGTCGACCACGTCTACAGCTACGGCATCGCGGCCGCCGAAACCGTCCCGGTGGCGCTCGCCCTGGCCACCGCGGCACGGGGCCGGATCGCCGAAGCCGTCCCGGCCGCGGCCTGTCTCTCCCGGGTCGCCGACTCGGCGCCCGCCCTGGCGGGTGCCCTGACCGGCGCGCTGGGCGGCGCCGCAGCGATCCCCGCCTCCTGGCGGTCCACCTGCCGCACCCTGTCCGGCTGCGCCCTGCCCCGCCTCACCGGTACGGACCTCGTGGAACTCGCCGGACTCCTGGAAGCCGCACAACCGCCCCTCCCAGGAGGATGATTCGGGGCATGACACCCAAAAAACCAGAAACCGAACCAGAAACCGAACCAGAGTCCGAAGCAGAGAACAGCCTTGAGGACCGGATCACCGGCGCCCTCGTGGGCGCGGCGGTCGGCGACGCCCTCGGCGGTCCCGTCGAGGGCTACTCCCCCGACCAGATCCTCCAGCGCCACGCCGGCCGCGTGCACGGCATCGTCGGTCCCTGGAACGGCGACGCCTGGCGCACCGCCCGCCCCATCGCCCCGTACCACAAGGGCGACGGTCACGTCACCGACGACACCTTGATGACCCACGCGCTGATCCGCGTCTACGACCGGGTCAGAGGACACCTCGACGCCTACGCGATCGCCGACCACCTGGTCCCCGACCTGATGACGAACCCCCGCTGGATCCCGGAACTCCAGGCGGAGGCCCTGCCCCTGCACCGCATCTTCCTCGCGGAGAAGTGGCTGGTCACCCGCCTCCACTACGGCCACGTGGACCCCCGGGAGGCGGGCGTCGGAAACATCGTCAACTGCGGCGCGGCGATGTACATGGCCCCGGTGGGGCTGGTCAACGCGGCAGACCCGCGGGCCGCCTACGCGGAGGCCCTGGACATCGCGGCCGCCCACCAGTCGTCGTACGGCCGGGAGGCGGCGGGAGTCTTCGCGGCGGCGGTGGCCGCGGCGGCGACACCGGGCGCCACACCGGACTCGGTCATCGCGGCCTGTCTGACCCTGGCGAAGGACGGCACCCGCACCGCGATCGAGCGGGTCTGCGAAGTGGCCGGCGACTACACGGACTTCGAGTCGGCGCTACGACCCCTGCGTGAGGCCGTGTCCCCCTACGACACCGTGGGCCCCGACTACCGCGCACCCTCCCTCGGCGCCCGCCGCCCGTCCCGTCTCCACACGATCGAGGAACTCCCCATCGCCCTGGCGATGTTGCTGGTGGCCGACGGCGACTACCGCCAGGCGGTTCTCGGCGCGGTGAACTACGGCAGGGACTGCGACTCGATCGCCACCATGGCCGGTGCGCTGGCGGGCGCCCTGGGCTCCCCGGTCCCGGAGGACTGGTCCAAGACGGTCGCGGAGGCCAGCCGCCTGGACCTGTGGGAACCGGCGGCGACCCTGACGGCCGTGGCAAGGGAGATCTTCGCGCGGGACGTACGTCAACGCCGAAGCCACGAGGCGGCGTTCGCGGCGCTCGGAGGCCCGAGATGCTCCGACTGACCTGGGTCCAGCCGGAGGACCTGCTCGGCCACGAACTCCGCCAGGCGTCCCAGGACGGCCGGGAGCCGTCGTCGGTCGCGGCGAGATGGCGGGCCGCGGGCGGCCCCGACGCCCCGCTGCGGGCGGGTGCCTCCGCGCAGCCCGTGTCGAGGTATCTGCGGCAGCTGGCAGAGGACCTGCTGGACGAACTGGCCGACCTGCCCAGCACGTTGGCGGAGAGCGAACCGACGGATCTGACGAGGATCCGGAACCTGTGCCCGCACTGGCCCGCACCCACTGCCTCGGCGCCCCCGTCGGTGGCCGCGCTGGAAGCGGCCTGGCTGGGCCGGGCGGTGGGCTGTCTCCTGGGCAAACCGGTGGAGAAGCTCCCCCTGGACGCCATCCGCCGACTCGCCGGGTCCACCGGCAACTGGCCCCTGAACACCTACTTCACAGCGAAGGGCGTACCCGCCGGACTCCTCGCCGACCACCCGTGGAACCGCCGCTCGGCCACCACGTCCCTCGCCGAGAACATCGACGGCATGCCCGAGGACGACGACCTCAACTACCCCTTGCTGAACCTGCTGTTGCTGCGACGCCACGGCAGGGCCTTCACCACCGCGGACGTGGCGACCCACTGGCTCGACGAACTCCCCGCGGGCCGCACCTTCACCGCCGAACGCGTCGCCTACCGCAACCTCCTCCAGGGCCTGGAACCCCCACGAACGGCCCGCCACCGCAACCCCTTCCGCGAATGGATCGGCGCCCTCATCCGCGCGGACGTCCACGGCTGGACCAACCCCGGCGACCCGGCCGCAGCGGCCGAACAGGCCCACCGGGACGCCACCCTCACCCACACCGCGAACGGCGTCTACGCGGCGATGTTCACCGCCGCAGTGATCGCCGAGGCCGCGTCCGGCACCACCGACATCCATGCCTGCCTCCGCACCGGCCTCACCGTGATCCCCCCGAACTCCCGCCTGGCGAAGGCGATCACCCACGCTGTGCAACTGGCCCGGAAACACGCCGACTTCGACGAGGTCGTGGACCGGCTCCACGCCACCCACGGCGAAACCCACCACTGGGTCCATGCGATCCCCAACACCGCTCTGATCGCCGCCGCCCTCACCCACGCGAACGGCGACTTCACCGGCTCCATCTGCCGTGCGGTCAGCGGCGGTTGGGACACCGACTCCAACGGTGCCACGGCAGGAAGCATCGCCGCCCTCCTCACCGGCGCCCCCGGTCGCCTCCCCGACCGCTGGACCACCCCCCTCAAGAACCGCCTCGCCACCTCCGTCGCCGACTTCAACGGCACCGGCTTCGACACCCTGGCCCACCTCACCCACCGGGAGGCTGCCCGCCCATGACCCACGCCCCCCTCACCGGCCTCCGCGTCCTCGACATGGCCACCCTGTTCGCGGGTCCGCTGGCCGCGACCATGCTCGGCGACTTCGGCGCGGAGGTCGTCAAGATCGAGCACCCCACGAAGCCGGACCCCTCCCGCGGCCACGGCCCCTCGAAGGACGGCATCGGCCTGTGGTGGAAACTCCTGGGCCGCAACAAGCGCACGATCACGCTGGACCTCTCGAAACCGGGCGGTCAGGCCACCTTCCTCCGCCTGGCCGAGACGGCGGACGTCGTCATCGAGAACTTCCGCCCCGGCACCCTGGAGAAGTGGGACCTGGGCTGGCCGGAGCTGTCCGCCGTCAACCCCCGACTGGTCCTCACCCGGGTCACCGGCTTCGGCCAGTTCGGCCCCTACGCCCACCGCCCCGGCTTCGGCACGCTCGCCGAGGCGATGAGCGGCTTCGCGGCGATCACCGGCGAACCGGACGCGCCGCCGGTCCTGCCGCCGTTCGGGCTCGCCGACTCCATCGCGGGCCTGGCCACGGCGTACGCGGTGATGACGGCACTCGCGGCCCGCGACCGCACCGGCGCGGGCCAGGTCGTCGACATGGCGATCATCGAGCCGATCCTGACGGTCCTCGGCCCCCAGCCGACCTGGTACGACCAGCTCGGCCACGTCCAGGAACGCACCGGCAACCGTTCCGCCAACAACGCCCCGCGCAACACCTACCGCACGGCCGACGGCACCTGGGTCGCCGTCTCCACCTCGGCCCAGTCGATCGCGGAACGCGTGATGCGCCTGGTCGGCCGCCCCGAGCTGATCGAAGAGCCGTGGTTCGCGACGGGAGCCCAAAGAGCGGAACACGCGGACGTGCTGGACGCGGCGGTCGGCTCCTGGATCGCCGGACGTACCCGCAGCGACGTCCTCGCGGCCTTCGAGAAGGCGGAGGCGGCGGTCGCCCCCATCCAGGACATCCGGGACGTGATGGCCGACCCGCAGTACCAGGCCCTGGACACCGTCACCACCGTCGACGACCCCGACCTGGGCCCGCTGCGCATGCAGAACGTCCTCTTCCGCCTCTCCTCGACCCCCGGCGCGGTCCGCTGGGCGGGCCGCGCGCACGGCGCGGACACCGAGCAGGTCCTGGCAGAACTGGGCTTGCACGAGGCGGAGTTGGCGGCCCTGCGCGAGGAGGGCGCCGTATGACGGCGCTCACCTGGCTGTACGTCCCAGGCGACCGCCCCGGCATCGTCACCAAGGCCCTGACCGCCGGCGCCGATGTCGTGGTCGTCGACCTGGAGGACGCGGTCGCGCCGGACCGCAAGGAGTACGCCCGCGACGCGACCGCCGAACGCCTCACCGACCCCCAGCCGATCCCGGTCCACGTCCGCCTGAACGCCCTCGACGGTCCCCTGGCCGCAGCGGACCTGGCCGCGCTGGCCGCCCTGCCCGGGGTCTCCGGCCTGCGCCTGCCCAAGGTCACCGCCCCCGGCCAGATCACCCACGTCGCGGAGACGACGACCCCGGCCGCGGGAGGCGGCCCGCCGCTGTACGCCCTGCTGGAATCGGCCCTGGGCATCGAGCGGGCCTACGACATCGCCGGCGCGCACCCCGCGCTGCGGGGCATCGCCCTCGGCGAGGCCGACCTCCGCGCCGACCTGGGCCTACGGGACGACGCCGGTCTCGACTGGTCCCGCTCCCGGGTCGTGGTCGCCGCGAGAGCCGCGGCCCTCCCGCCCCCGCCCCAGTCGGTCCACCCAGACACCCGGGACCTGGACGGCCTCAGGACCTCCTGCGCCCACGGCCGCGCCCTCGGCTTCCTGGGGCGGGCCGCGATCCACCCCCGCCAGCTCCCGGTCATCGAACGCGCCTACCTCCCCACGGAGGAGGAGATCGAGCGGGCGGAGACCGTCCTCAAGGCGGCAGAAGCCCAACAGGGGGCCCAGGCACTCCCGGACGGCACCTTCATCGACGCGGCGTTGGTGGCCCAGGCCCACCGCACCCTGTCCCTGACCCAGCGCCGCTGACCTACGACGAGGGCGCCCCGGGATCGGATCCCGGGGCGCCCTCGTCGACGTACGTCAAGACGTACGACAAACCGTCAGGTCTTCTTCGCGGACTCGGTCTCGGTCTCCGCCTCGTCCGTCACCTCTGCGGAGTCGGAGCCGGTATCGGCCTTGGAATCGGCCTTCTCGCCGCCGTCGGTCTTGTCACCGCCGTCGGCCTTCTCACCCTCGTCGACCGCGCCTTCGGAGTCCTCGGCACCCGGCTCGACCACGGTCTCGCGGCCCGGCCGCTTCTTCGCCGACAGCACGAAGTACGTCACCGCGAGCACGAACACGATGATCGCGGTCCACACGTTGAGCCGCAGGCCCAGGATGTGGTGGGCGTCGTCGATGCGCATGTACTCGATCCAGCCGCGCCCCGTGCAGTACGCGGCGACGTACAGCGCGAACGCCCGGCCGTGTCCGAGCGTGAAGCGGCGGTCGGCCCAGATGACGAGGAGCGCGACACCGACGCACCACAACGACTCGTACAGGAACGTCGGGTGGTAGTAGCCCGGTACCCGGCCGTCCGTGGAGGACGTGATGTGCAGGGCCCAGGGCAGGTCGGTCGGCTTGCCGTACAGCTCCTGGTTGAACCAGTTGCCCCAGCGGCCGATCGCCTGCGCGAGGGCGATACCGGGGGCAAGGGCGTCGGCCCACGCCGGCAGCGGGATGCCCCGGCGGCGGCAGCCGATCCACGCGCCGACCGCGCCGAGCGCGATCGCGCCCCAGATGCCGAGACCACCCTCCCAGACTTTGAAGGCGTCCACCCAGTCACGGCCCTCGCTGAAGTACAGCTCGTAGTCCGTGATCACGTGGTAGAGGCGGCCGCCGAGCAGACCGAACGGCACGGCCCAGACCGCGATGTCGGCCACCGTGCCGACCCGTCCGCCGCGGGCGATCCACCGCTTGTTGCCGAGCCAGACGGCAACGAAGACGCCGATGATGATGCAGAACGCGTAGCCACGCAGCGGGATGGGACCGAGGTGGATCACCCCGCGCGACGGGCTGGGAATGTAGGCAAGTTCCATGGCAGGGTCGACGCTACCCTGCCGGGCCGGGCCCACGGCAGGCGGCCCGGCAACGGGTCCATAACAGGACGGTGTGAAGACCCGCCCGCGTCCTCACCTCCTGTCACCCCTTCTGTCACCCCTTGTCGGCGGCCTCCACCTGCTGCTTCAGCTTGGCCGGGGTCATCGTCCGGTCCTGGTAGATGTTCTTGCCGTTGAACAGGACGGTCGGCGTGCCCGAGAACCCGCCGCTGCGGAAGGCCGCCGCGGACTTGTCCACCCAGCTGTTGTGGGTGCCCTTCTCCACACAGGCGCGGAACGCGGGCGTGTCGAGCCCGTCGACCTTCTTCGCCAGTTCCAGGAGCTTCTCGTTCTTGGCGTAGTCGTCGCTCGTCTCCACGGGCTGGTTCTCGTAGAGCGCGTCGTGGTAGCCCGGGAACTTCCCGGCGTCCTGGGCGCAGGCCGCGGCGTTGGCCGCGTTGCGCGAGCCGGTGCCGCCCATGTTGCCGTCGATGATCGTCGCCAGGTGGTACTCGACCTTGAGCTTGCCGGACCCGGTGAGCTCGTGGATCGCCGGGCGGTACGCCGTCTCGAACGCGTTGCAGGCCGGGCAGCGGAAGTCCTCCCAGACCACGAGGGTCGACTTGGCGCCCTCCTTGCCGACCGGGATGGCGAGGCTGTCCTGGCCGTTGGCCCCCGACGGCGCCACGACCGGCCCCGACGCGTCCTTGCTGTCCTTGTCCTTGCCCGCGTTCGCCGCGACGACACCGATCGCCGCCGCGAGACCCAGGACGCACACGACACTCGCGCCCACGACGAGCACCCGGCGCCGCTTCTCCGCGGACTTCTGCTTTTCGCGCTCCTCCGCCAGCCGCTCCCGGGCGGTGCGCTTTCCCTCACGGTTCTTCTCGCTCACACCCGCAGAACGAACCGGGGAGGCGCACCGCGCCTCCCCGGCCCCAGGTCCACCCGTTCGAGTGACCGATCGTCCCGTCACGCCAGGCGGGTCACCCCTGTCGGCGCACGCCCTTCGCCAGCTCGCCGGCGAGTTCGCGGACGCCCTCCACCCCGGCCTTGTCGTCCGGAGCGTCCAGCATCCGCTTCACGAAGGCCGAGCCGACGATGACGCCGTCGGCGAAGCCTGCGACCTCGGCGGCCTGCCGGGCGTTGGAGACACCGAGCCCGACGCAGACGGGCAGATCGGCACCGGCGGTGGCGGCCCGGGTCCGCTCGACCAGGTCCTGTGCCTGCGCCCCGACCGACTCCCGGGTCCCCGTGACGCCCATCAGCGAGGCGGCGTACACGAACCCGCTGCCCGCCGCGGTGATCTCGGCGAGCCGCGCGTCCCTGCTGCTGGGCGCGACCACGAAGACCGTGGCGAGCCCGTGCTTGTCCGCGTGCTCCCTCCACAGCGCCGACTCCTGCACGGGCAGGTCCGGCAGGATGCAGCCCGCGCCGCCCGCTTCGGCGAGCTCGGCGGTGAAGCGCTCGACGCCGTAGCGGTCGATGGGGTTCCAGTACGTCATCACGAGCACCGGCTTCCCGGTGGCCTCGTAGGCCTCCTTCACCGTGCGCATGACGTCCGCGATCTTGACGCCGCCACGCAGGGCGATGTCGTCGGCGGTCTGGATGACCGGGCCGTCCAGGACGGGGTCGCTGTGCGGCAGACCGACCTCGACGATGTCCGCGCCGCCGTCGAAGACGGCCTTGATCGCCTCGATGCCGCCGTCCACGGTCGGGAACCCGGCCGGGAGGTAGGCGATGAGCGCGGCACGGCCCTCCGCCTTGGCGGCGGCGAGGGTGTCGGACAGCAGGTGGATGGTGCCGCTCACTTCGCGTCCCCCTCGATCTCAGCGATGTCGGCGGCGTTCGCGGCCACCTCGGCGTCGGTGTCGTACAGGCCGAAGTAGCGCGCGGCCGTGTCCATGTCCTTGTCACCGCGGCCGGACAGGTTGATCACGATCAGCCCGTCCTTGCCGAGCTCCTTGCCGACCTCCAGGGCCCCGGCCAGCGCGTGGGCGCTCTCGATGGCCGGGATGATGCCCTCGGTGCGCGACAGCAGGCGCAGGGCCTGCATCGCCGCGTCGTCGGTGACCGCGCGGTACTCGGCGCGGCCGGTGTCCTTGAGGTAGGAGTGCTCGGGACCGATGCCCGGGTAGTCCAGGCCGGCCGAGATCGAGTACGGCTCGGTGATCTGGCCCTCCTCGTCCTGGAGGACGTAGGAGCGGGAGCCGTGCAGGATGCCGGGCTCGCCCGCGGTGAGGGTCGCCGCGTGCTCGCCGGTCTCCACGCCGTGCCCGGCGGGCTCGCAGCCGATGAGGCGTACGTCCGTGTCGGGGATGAAGGCGTGGAACAGGCCGATGGCGTTGGAGCCGCCGCCGACGCAGGCGACGGCCGCGTCGGGCAGTCGGCCGGCCCGCTCCAGGAGCTGGCGGCGGGCCTCGACGCCGATGACCCGGTGGAAGTCGCGCACCATGGCCGGGAAGGGGTGCGGGCCGGCCACCGTGCCGAACAGGTAGTGGGTGCGGTCGACGTTGGCGACCCAGTCGCGGAACGCCTCGTTGATGGCGTCCTTCAGCGTGCGGCTGCCGGACTTCACGGCGATGACCTCGGCGCCGAGCATGCGCATCCGGGCCACGTTGAGGGCCTGGCGCTGGGTGTCGATCTCACCCATGTAGATCGTGCAGTCGAGGCCGAACAGGGCGCAGGCCGTGGCCGTCGCGACGCCGTGCTGGCCGGCGCCGGTCTCGGCGATCACCCGGGTCTTGCCCATGCGCTTGGTGAGCAGGGCCTGGCCCAGCACGTTGTTGATCTTGTGGGAGCCGGTGTGGTTGAGGTCTTCCCGCTTCAGGAAGACCCGGGCGCCACCGGCGTGTTCGGCGAACCTCGGCACCTCGGTGAGCGCCGACGGGCGGCCCGTGTAGTGCACGAGCAGGTCGTCGAGCTCGCGGGCGAACTCGGGGTCGTGCTTGGCCTTGTCGTACTCGACGGCCACCTCGTCCACGGCGGCGACGAGGGCCTCCGGGATGAACTTGCCGCCGAACGCGCCGAAGTAGCCCTCGGCGCTGGGGATTTGACCCTCGGGGTCGGGGATGAAGAACTCGCTGGGCATGACTGAACCTCACGGTGAGTGCGTGCGAAGGACACTGAGCGCCGTGGGGGCAGGGGTTTTCCGGTCGACTGCAGGCCGTCAGCGGCTGGTCGCGCCCGCGCGACGGCAGCCGCACATCGAACAGAGCCCCGCGCCCCCGAAAGCCCGCCATCGCTGCCCGTTCACCTGTCCGGGTTCGTCACCGATGACGTACCGGACCCGACGACCGTGCACCCTGCGTGCGGGCGCGCGACAGCCACGGGGGCGGCAGCCGCGCGCGAGGCGGGCGTACCGATCCGAGGCTGTCATGAAGGTCGTCGCAGTCATCGCGCGCAAGCCTAGCCGGTGATCAGCCGCGCCCGTGGCGCAATGCGGGGTGCTCGCCCGCCGCCACCAGGTCGGAGACCGCCGTCTTCGGGTCCTTGCCCGTCACCAGGGACTCGCCCACCAGGACCGCGTCGGCGCCGGCGTTGGCGTAGGCGATCAGGTCGTGCGGGCCCCGGACGCCCGACTCGGCGATCTTGACCAGGCCGGACGGGATCTCGGGGGCGATCCGCTCGAAGGTGCCGCGGTCGACCTCAAGGGTCTTGAGGTTACGCGCGTTGACGCCGATGATCTTCGCTCCGGCGTCCACCGCGCGCTCGACCTCGTCCTCGTCGTGCACCTCGACGAGCGGGGTGAGCCCGATGGACTCGGCGCGCTCGATCAGGGACTCCAGGGCGGGCTGCTCCAGGGCCGCGACGATGAGCAGCGCGAGGTCGGCGCCGTAGGCGCGGGCCTCCCACAGCTGGTACGACGTGACGATGAAGTCCTTGCGCAGGACCGGGATGTCCACGCGGGCGCGGACGGCTTCCAGGTCGGCCAGCGAGCCGCCGAAGCGGCGCTGTTCGGTGAGGACGGAGATGACGGCCGCGCCGCCCGCCTCGTAGTCCGCGGCCAGGCCCGCCGGGTCGGCGATCGCGGCCAGCGCGCCCTTGGAGGGGCTGGAGCGCTTGACCTCGCAGATGACCTTGACGCCGTCGCCGCGCAGTGCGGCCACGCCGTCCTTGGCTGCGGGAGCCTTCGCCGCGCGCTCCTTGAGCTCGTCGAGGCTGACGCGCGCCTGCCGTTCCGCGAGATCGGCACGGACGCCGTCGATGATCTCGTCGAGCACACTCACGCGAGCGGCCCCCTTCCAGACTATTGACAGTTCCAGCGACCGAAGAAAACAAGTGGTCACTGTGATGGTATCCGCAGGAGGGCGCAGGCCTCACATCCGGTTGACGCCGGTCCCACTACCTGGACGTTCACCAGTTGATCAAGGATGTAGCCAGCCACCGAACGGCAGGTTCCGGACAACCGTGA
The DNA here is from genome assembly GCF_055570355.1 of Streptomyces sp. NPDC031225. Taxonomy (NCBI): domain Bacteria; kingdom Bacillati; phylum Actinomycetota; class Actinomycetes; order Kitasatosporales; family Streptomycetaceae; genus Streptomyces; species Streptomyces sp. NPDC031225. The sequence goes on from NZ_JBVIHJ010000012.1 coordinate 179,297, forward strand.
AGACCAGCAGCAATGTCCCCAGCGTCCACAGGTGCACCGGCCCCAGACCGAGCCGCAGCGGCCGGCCGCGAGCCGCACGGACCACCCAGACGGTCCACAGTACGACGAAGCCCAGATAGCCCACCACGGCCGGCGCGTTGTCCTGGAGAGCGGCCAGGAAGTCCCCGTGCACGAAGGCGTGCGCGCTGCGCAGTCCGCCGCAGCCGGGGCAGTAGAGACCGGTGAGGCGGTAGAGCGGGCACACGGGGTAGTGGCCGGGCTGGTTGGGGTCGACCGTCCCCACGTACGCGAAGGCCCCGGCGACGGCCGCGAGGATTCCTGCCGGGACGGCCAGGCGTCCCGTCAGACCGGACAGAGGTGCCACTCGCTGAGTGTCGGCGTTCACTCCGGCATTCTCCCCCGCCGCCGCCCGAACGCGTGAGGGGCGGCCCCGGCGATGTCGCCGGGGCCGCCCCTCAACAAGGTCGGGTCCGCGTGTCAGCTCTCGGCGTTCGCCTTCTCGGGCTGCGAGACGGCGAGCGGCTTGTGGGCGTCCTTGGGCATGCCCATCCCCATCGCGCTCATGATCCAGCCGATGACACCACCGATGACCACGATCGCCATACCGGCCCAGAAGCCCGCCGGCTGGGCCATCACCATGAAGGCGCCCGCGACGCAGAAACCGATGAAGGCGATAGTGACACCGGTCCAGGCGGCCGGGGTGTGACCGTGGCTGCTGCCCGCCATTGCTTGCTCCTAGGTGCTGAAGTACGTGTCTGAGCCGGACGCTCGAAGTCATTGTCGCGCACGCGGGGGCACACAGTGATCCGGGGTCACGCTTCGCGGCGGCCGCTACGCCCCCGTCGGATCCTCTCCCCTGTCGAGCGCCTTCCAGATGTCCTCGGGCCGGTCGGGATCCACGACGGCGGGCCTACGACGCGCCCGGGGCGCCCCGTCACGCTCGTACCGGCCGGACATCGCGGGCCACAGCCGCCCGTAGCGCAGGGCGAGCAGACCGGCCAGCAGGATCAGCGCGCCGCCCACCACGGCGGCGTACGGCCAGGCGGTGTGGCTGAGCGAGGCGACCGTGGCGGACGTGTCGCCGGACGCCTGGGCCGCCTTCTCGTCCAGCGCGGAGGAATCGCCCGCCCCGACCAGCGCGGCGGTCACGATCCCCGCGCCGGAGAGCGCGAGCAACGCGGCGACGAACAGCCGGCCTGCCTTGCGTACGGCGAAGACGGCGACGAGCGCGGCCAGGCCCACTATGGCCAGCGCGGCCGGGACGCCGGTCACGTCGCTGCCCCGGGCGGTCAGCGGGAAGGAGCCGCCGGCCACCGTCGCGGTGCCCTCGGACCACTGCTGGCGGGTGGCCAGCAGGGCCACGGCGGCGCCGAGCGCGCCGGCCAACAGGGCCACGGCAAGACTGAGGCGGCCGGCCCTGGCGGGTCCTGCGGCTTCGGAACGGGGGTGCGGTACAGCAGTCACGTACCCCACTATCACCCGAACCCCGGGCGAACGGGCACCCGGGGCCCCGTGAGAAGCGCCCCATTCCCCGCCGAAGCCCCCTACTTGCCGAGCCGGTTCGCCGTGTGCACCGCCCGCAGCACCGCCGCCGCCTTGTTGCGGCACTCCGTGTCCTCGGCGACCGGGTCGGAGTCGGCGACGATGCCGGCGCCGGCCTGGACGTAGGCCGTGCCGTCGCGCAGGAGGGCGGTGCGGATCGCGATCGCCGTGTCGGAGTCGCCCGCGAAGTCGAGGTAGCCGACGCAGCCGCCGTACAACCCGCGCCGGGACGGCTCCAGTTCGTCGATGATCTGCATCGCGCGGGGCTTGGGTGCCCCGGAGAGCGTGCCGGCCGGGAAACAGGCCGTCAGGACGTCGAAGGCGGTCCGGCCCTGCCCGACCTTGCCGGTGACGGTCGACACGATGTGCATCACGTGGGAGTACCGCTCCACGGACATGAAGTCGACGACCTCGACGGAACCGGGCTCGCAGACCCGCCCCAGGTCGTTGCGGCCGAGGTCGACCAGCATCAGGTGCTCGGCGCGCTCCTTGGGGTCGGCGAGCAGCTCGTCGGCGAGGGCCTGGTCCTCCTGCGGGGTCGCCCCGCGCCACCGGGTACCGGCGATGGGGTGGACCATGGCGTGTCCGTCCTCGACCTTGACCAGGGCCTCGGGCGACGAGCCCACGACGTCGAAGCCGTCGAAGCGGAACAGGTACATGTACGGCGACGGGTTCGTCGCCCTCAGGACCCGGTACACGTCCAACGCGCTTGCCGTGCACGGTGTTTCGAAGCGCTGCGAGGGGACGACCTGGAAGGCCTCGCCGGCCCGGATGCGCTCCTTGATGTCCTCGACGGCCGCCCGGAAGTCGGGGCCGCCCCACAGCGCGGTGTACTCGGGCAGCTCGGAGGGCGGCAGGACGGCGGCGGGCTGGGCGACCGCCCTCGACAGGTCGGCCTCCATCGCGTCCAGGCGGGCCACCGCGTCCGCGTAGGCCTCGTCGACGCCGGTGTCGAGGTCGTTGTGGTTGATCGCGTTGGCGATCAGCAGGACCGAGCCCTCCCAGTGGTCCATGACGGCGAGGTCGCTGGTCAGGAGCATGGTCAGCTCGGGGAGCTTCAGGTCGTCGCGCTCGCCGGGGCCGATCTTCTCCAGCCGGCGGACGATGTCGTAGCCGAGATAGCCGACCATGCCGCCGGTGAAGGGCGGCAGGCCCTCCTGGTGCGGGGTGTGCAGGGTCTCGATGGTGGCGCGCAGGGCGGCAAGCGGGTCACCGTCGACGGGGACGCCGACGGGCGGGGTGCCGAGCCAGTGGGCCTGGCCGTCGCGCGCGGTCAGCGTGGCCGCGGAACGCACGCCCACGAAGGAGTAGCGGGACCACGAGCGGCCGTTCTCCGCGGACTCCAGCAGGAAGGTGCCGGGGCGCTCGGCGGCGAGCTTGCGGTAGAGGGCGACGGGGGTGTCGCCGTCGGCCAGGAGCTTGCGCGTGACGGGGATGACACGGCGGTCGGTTGCCAGCTTGCGGAAGGTCTCGAGGTCCATGGCGGCTGACCTTACTGATCCGAGCCCAGTACGGGGGAACCGGCGTCCTTCAGCAATACGTCGGCGTCGAAGCAGGTGCGCGCGCCGGTGTGGCAGGCGGCGCCGACCTGGTCGACCTTGACCAGGACGGTGTCGGCGTCGCAGTCGAGGGCGACGGACCTGACCCACTGGAAGTGACCGGAGGTGTCGCCCTTGACCCAGTACTCACGGCGGCTGCGCGACCAGTAGGTGCAGCGGCCGGTGGTCAGCGTGCGGTGCAGGGCCTCGTCGTCCATCCAGCCGAGCATGAGCACCTCACCGGTGTCGTACTGCTGGGCGATCGCGGGGACGAGCCCGTCGGGGCTGCGCTTGAGGCGCGCGGCGATCTCCGGGTCGAGGCTGCTGGGCTGGGGCGTGCTGGTCATGTGGCCATTGTGCCGCGCCCCACTGACAGGCTTGGCGTGGTGTCCACTGTGCGGACCCTCCTGACAGTCGTAGGCTGACTGCATGTCGACTTTCGCCAAGCGTGAACGACTTCTGCTCGCCGATCTGTTGGAGGCGGAGGGCCCGGAGGCCCCCACCCTCTGCGAGGGCTGGCTCACCCGCGATCTCGCGGCACACGTGGTGGTGCGCGAGCGCCGTCCCGACGCCGCCGGCGGGCTGGTGATCAAGCAGCTCGCGTCCCGTCTGGACCGGGTGATGGCCGAGTTCTCCGAGAAGCCCTACGAGGAACTGATCCAGCTGATCCGCACCGGTCCGCCGCGCTTCTCGCCGTTCCAGCTCAAGCAGGTCGAGGAGCTGTCGAACACGGTCGAGTTCTACGTCCACACCGAGGACGTCCGCCGCGCCCGCCCGGACTGGGCGCCGCGCGAGCTCGACCCGGTCTTCCAGGACGCCCTGTGGTCGCGTCTGGAGCGCACCGCCCGGCTCATGGGCCGCGGCGCCCCCACCGGCCTGGTGCTGCGCCGCCCGGACGCCCAGACGGTGGTCGCCCACCGCGGCGCACCGGTCGTGACGGTGACCGGCGAGCCGTCGGAACTGCTGCTGTTCCTGTACGGCAGGCAGAACGCGGCCGAGGTCGAACTGGACGGCGACAAGGACGCGATCGCCAAGCTGCACGAGGCGAAGGAACTCGGAATCTGACGGCGCCCCTCAGGGGCCTTTCGGCCACCGCCGGTACTCGGGCGGACGGCCCGGGCGGCCTGGCGGCTCGACCCGGCGGCTTGGGCGGGCAGGCGGCTCGGCCCGGCAGGCTGGGCGGGCTGGCGGCTCGACCCGGCAGGCTGGCGGCTCGGGCGGGCGGCGGAGACCGTCTGGCACCTGAGTGGCTCGGTCGGGTGCAGGTGCCCGGTGCAGAACCCGCAGGTCACCTGAGTGGCTCGGTCGGGTGCAGGTCCCGCATGGTCCCGCACGTCACCTGGGCAGCTCGGCGCGGCGCAGGTCCTTCACCGCGAGCGCGACCACCCCGCCGAGCCCGCAGACCACCGCGCTGGCCACGAAGACCGGGCCGGTGCCCCAGGCCCCGATGGCCGCGGCCGACAGCGGCATGCTCAGCGGGGCGAAACCCAGGCTGACCAGGCCGGAGACCGCGGTGACGCGACCCAGGTAAGCGGGGTCGGCCTGGGTCTGCAGCAGTGCGCCGCACATGATGCCGCTGAGCCCGGCGAGCAGCCCGATCAGCAGGGCGACCCCGACGGCCGCGAGGACGGACGGCACGTAGGCGAGGGAGCCGATGGCGACCGATCCGGCGAGGATGGCGCAGGCCGCCACCTGCCCGGCGTGCGGCAGCCGGCCGCGCACCGTCAGCAGCAGGGCGGCCGCACCGGCGCCGACGCCGAACCCCGACAGGACCCAGCCCATGCCCGAGGCTCCCCAGCCGCGCTCGTCGGCGAGCAGGGCGAGGCCCACGTTGAGCGGGCCGACGAAGCCGAGGTCACCGAGGGCTATGGCGGCCATCAGCGGAGCGAGCACGCGGTGGCCGCGGATGTAGCGCAGGCCGCCCACCAGATCGCGCCAGGCGGTGCCCCCCTGGGCGGCCGCCTTGTCGTCGGCGGGCAGCTCGCGCATCCGCACGGAGACCAGCAGCGGCACGGAGACGGCGATCAGCAGCCCCGCCAGCCCGAACGCGGCCGCCGCCCCGCCGACCGCCACGCCGAGCCCGCCGAGCGGCCCGCCGACCACACTGGCGAACCGGATGCCCAGACCCCGCATGCCCTGCACGCGCGCGAGCTGCCCGCGGCTCGTCACGCGCGCGGGGAGGGCGCCCACGGCCGGCATGAACACGGCGTCGACGGTCCCGAAGACCAGGGCGAGCACGGCCAGCGGCCACAGCCCCGGGCTGGTGAGGAACAGCAGCCCCGCCACCGCGAGCACGGCCGCACAGCGCACCGCGTCACTCGCGATGACCACCCTGCGCGGCCCGAGCCGGTCGGCGATCACTCCGCCGCCCAGCATGAGCAGGGCCCGCGGCAGGGCGCTGACCGCCATGACCACGCCGGCCTGCGAGGGTGAGCCGGCCTGTACGGCCGCCCAGGACAGGGCGATGTAGTAGACGCTGTCGCCGATCATCGAGGAGGTGTAGGCGGCGAGCCAGCGCAGTACGTTGCCGTCGCGGTGGGCGGGGAGTTCGGGGGCGGCGGGTACGGCTGTGCACGTGGTGGTCACGGGAAGGTGTCCTCTCCGGACGTCAGGCGCGGAACGGGAATCCGTACATGAACAGCGCGACGTTCTCGCGCCCCTCGGTGTCGCCAGCGGCCTCGGCGGACCGGCCCTTCTCTTCGTACTTCCTGGCCAGGGCTTCGAGCTCGGCGCGCAGGCCGCCCAGTTCGCTCGCGGTCAGGTGCAGCCACGACTCGGTGTCCGGGGCCGCGGCGTTCCACTCCGGACCCCAGGTGGGCCGTTCGTCGAGGTAGCGCCGGTAGAGGTCGGCGCGCTGTTCGTGGAAGAGCCGGGTGGCCGCCATGTGCGCGGCCGCCTTCCCGGGCTCACCGCGGAAGTCCTCGTCGTGGATGCTCACCCCGTCCGAGGCGGGCTGCCACCAGCGCTCCCGGCCGTCCCCGCTCCGCGGCTCGGCCTCCTCGACGAGTTCGTGCTCGGCGAGCTTGCGCAGGTGGTAGCTGACCAGCGAGACGGCCTCGTCGACGCTCTCCGCGAGCTGGGAGGCGGTGGCGACGCCCTTGATGCACAGCAGCCGGTACAGGTTCGCCCGCAACGGGTGGGCCAGTGCCTTGAGCGTCCCGACGTCCTTGATCCTGCGGTTCTCCGTGCTTGCCATGACCCCGACCGTAGATACGAAAGGGAAGTTGCGCAATGGATTTTGCGCAACTTCCCTTTCGTATCTACTCATACGTAAGCCCCGGCCACCAGGTGGCCGGGGCTTACTCAACGCTACAAGGCGTCACACAACCGTTTCAGAGGTCACCGCACGGGATGCCCGGCCTCTCGCAGCACACCCTTCACCTCGCCGATCCGCAGATCCCCGAAGTGGAAGACGGACGCCGCGAGCACCGCGTCGGCGCCCGCCGCGACGGCCGGCGGGAAGTGGCCGAGCTTCCCCGCCCCGCCGGAGGCGATCAGCGGCACGGTCACGTGCTTGCGGACGGCCTCGATCATCTCCAGGTCGTAGCCGTCCTTGGTGCCGTCCGCGTCCATCGAGTTGAGCAGGATCTCGCCGGCGCCCAGTTCGGCGGCCCGGTGGGCCCACTCGACGGCGTCGAGACCGGTGCCCTTGCGGCCGCCGTGGGTGGTGACCTCGAAGGAGCCCGACTCGGTGCGCCGCGCGTCCACCGACAGCACCAGCACCTGCCGGCCGAACCGCTCGGCGATCTCACGGATCAGGTCGGGACGGGCGATCGCCGCCGTGTTGACGCCGACCTTGTCCGCGCCCGCCCGCAGCAGCTTGTCCACGTCCTCGGCCGTGCGGACGCCGCCGCCGACCGTCAGCGGGATGAAGACCTGCTCGGCGGTGCGGCGCACCACGTCGTACGTCGTCTCGCGGTTTCCCGACGAGGCGGTGATGTCCAGGAACGTCAGCTCGTCGGCGCCCTCGGCGTCGTACACCTTGGCCATCTCGACGGGGTCGCCCGCGTCCCGCAGGTTCTGGAAGTTGACGCCCTTGACGACCCGGCCGTTGTCCACGTCCAGGCAGGGGATGACGCGTACCGCGAGGGTCATCCGGCGCTCCCCCCTCGGTACGCCTCGACCTCGACCTCGACGACCAGACCGGGGTCCACGAAGCCGGAGACGATGATCATGGATGCGGCGGGCCGGACGGCGTCGAACAACTCCTTGTGTGCGCGGCCCACATCCTCCACGTCCCGGGCGTGGGTGATGTACAGGCGTGTCCGCACCACATCGTCCCGACCGAGACCCAGCTCCTCCAGCGCCGCGAACGCGACGTTGAAGGCGTTGACCGTCTGCTCGTAGGGGCCGCCTCCGGCGATCTGGCCGTCCACGACCGACGTGCAGCCCGAGACCAGGACCAGGCCGTTCGGCAGTTCCACCGCGCGGGAGTACCCGAAGGTCTCCTCCCAGGGCGCACCGGTCGTGACGCGTCGCAGCTCACTCACTTGGCCACCGCCTCCAAGGCCTCTTCCAGGGTGAACGCCTTCGCGTACAGGGCCTTCCCGACGATGGAGCCCTCGACACCGAGGGGCACCAGCTCGGCGATGGCCCGCAGGTCGTCCAGCGAGGACACCCCGCCGGAGGCGACGACAGGGCGGTCGGTCGCGGCGCAGACGTTGCGCAGCAGCTCCAGGTTCGGGCCCTGGAGGGTGCCGTCCTTGGCGATGTCGGTGACGACGTACCGCGCGCAGCCCTCCTTGTCGAGCCGCTCCAGCGCCTCGTAGAGGTCGCCGCCCTCGCTGGTCCAGCCGCGGCCCTTGAGGGTCGTACCGCGGACGTCGAGACCCACCGCGATCTTGTCACCGTGCTCGGCGATGACCTTGGCGACCCAGTCCGGGCTCTCCAGGGCGGCCGTGCCGAGGTTCACCCGGGTGCAGCCGGTGGCGAGGGCCGCGGCCAGGGACGCGTCGTCGCGGATGCCGCCGGACAGCTCCACCTTGATGTCCATGGCCTCGGTGACCTGGCGGACCAGGTCCCGGTTGTCGCCGGTGCCGAACGCCGCGTCGAGGTCGACCAGGTGCAGCCATTCGGCGCCCGCCCGCTGCCAGGACAGCGCGGCCTCCAGAGGGGAGCCGTAGGAGGTCTCCGTGCCGGACTCGCCGTGCACGAGCCGGACCGCCTGGCCGTCGCGGACGTCGACGGCGGGCAGGAGTTCGAGCCGTGAGGGGTTCGAGGGCATCAGAGGGTTCCGATCCAGTTGTTCAGCAGCTGCGCTCCGGCGTCACCGGACTTCTCGGGGTGGAACTGCGTGGCCCACAGGGCGCCGTTCTCCACGGCGGCCACGAAGGGCTTGCCGTGCGTCGACCAGGTGACCTTGGGCGCGGCGATCGTCTTGTTGAGCGTCTGAAGCGACCAGTCGTGGACGGCGTAGGAGTGCACGAAGTAGAAGCGGGCGTCCGCGTCCAGGCCGGCGAACAGCTGGGAGCCGGCGGGCGCGTCGACGGTGTTCCAGCCCATGTGGGGCACGATGTCGGCCTTCAGCGGCTCGACCGAGCCGGGCCACTCGTCGAGGCCCTCGGTCTCCACGCCGTGCTCGATGCCGCGCGCGAACAGGATCTGCATGCCGACGCAGATGCCCATCACAGGGCGCCCGCCGGACAGCCGGCGGTCGATGATCCAGTCGCCGCGGGCCTCGCGCAGACCCTTCATGCAGGCGGCGAAGGCGCCGACGCCCGGCACCAGCAGGCCGTCCGCGTTCATGGCCTTGTCGTAGTCACGCGTTATCTCGACGTCGGCTCCCGCGCGCGCGAGGGCGCGCTCGGCGGACCTCACGTTGCCGAAGCCGTAGTCGAAGACGACGACCTTCTTCGTGCTCTTCGACGGAGCGCTCAATTCCACACCTCCAGCCTCAGGACGCCGGAGACCAGGCACATCGCGGCGCCGATGGAGAGCAGCACGATGAGGCTCTTCGGCATCTGCTGCTTGACGAAGGAGTAGATGCCGCCGGCCAGGAAGAGGCCGACGACGATCAGGAGGGTCGAGAGTCCGGTCATGCCTACAGCGCGCCCTTCGTGGAGGGGAGGATGCCGGCCGCGCGCGGGTCACGCTCGGAGGCGTAGCGCAGGGCCCGGGCCAGCGCCTTGAACTGGCACTCCACGATGTGGTGCGCGTTGCGTCCGTAGGGCACGTGCACGTGCAGCGCGATCTGCGCCTGGGCGACGAAGGACTCCAGGATGTGCCGGGTCATCGTGGTGTCGTACTCGCCGATCATCGGCGCCATCTTCTCGGGCTCGTTGTGCACGAGGTAGGGGCGGCCGGACAGGTCGACGGTCACCTGGGCGAGGGACTCGTCCAGCGGGACCGTGCAGTTGCCGAAGCGGTAGATGCCCACCTTGTCGCCGAGCGCCTGCTTGAAGGCGGCGCCGAGCGCGAGGGCGGTGTCCTCGATGGTGTGGTGCGAGTCGATGTGCAGGTCGCCCTCGGTCTTCACGGTGAGGTCGAACAGACCGTGCCGGCCGAGCTGGTCGAGCATGTGGTCGTAGAAGCCGACTCCTGTCGACACGTCGACCTTCCCGGATCCGTCGAGATCGATCTCGACGAGGACCGAGGTCTCCTTGGTCACCCGTTCCACGCGTCCTACGCGGCTCATGCGCTCTGCTCCTTCTTCAGTTCACGTACCGCGTCGAGGAACGCGTCGTTCTCCTGCGGGGTTCCGGCGCTGACCCGCAGCCACCCCGGGATGCCGTTGTCCCGGACCAGGACACCCCGGTCGAGGATCCTCTGCCAGGCCGCGTGCGAACCACCCGGGCCGTCGAACCGCCCGAACTGCACGAAGTTCGCGTCCGACTCCACGACCTCGAAACCGATCGCGCGCAGCTCGCTCACCAGCCGGTCCCGCTCGGCCTTCAGCTGCTCGACGTACTTCAGCAGCGTGTCGGTGTGCTCCAGGGCGGCAAGGGCGGTCGCCTGGGTGACGGCCGACAGGTGGTAGGGCAGCCGTACGAGCTGTACGGCGTCCACGACCGCCGGGTGCGCGGCGAGATAGCCGAGGCGCAGGCCCGCCGCCCCGAACGCCTTCGACATGGTCCGCGAGACGACGAGATTCGGCCGTCCTTCGAGCAGCGGCAGCAGCGAGTCGCCGTGGCTGAACTCGACGTACGCCTCGTCGACCACGACGATCGCCCCGGCGGTCGCGGCCCTGGCCGCCTGCGCGGCCTCGTACAGCGCGAGGACCGTCTCGGGCGGGACCGCGTTGCCCGTGGGGTTGTTGGGGGTCGTGATGAACACGACGTCCGGCTTCTGCGAGGCGATCGCCCGCACGGCCACCTCGACGTCGATGGTGAAGTCCTCGTTGCGGGGCCCGGAGATCCAGCCCGTGCCGGTGCCGCGCGCGATGAGCGCGTGCATCGAGTACGACGGCTCGAAGCCGATCGCCGTACGGCCGGGTCCGCCGAAGGTCTGGAGCAGTTGCTGGATGACCTCGTTGGAGCCGTTGGCCGCCCAGACGTTGGGGAGGCCCACCTCGTGACCGGACGTGTCCGTCAGGTACCCGGCGAGCCGGGTGCGCAGCTCGACCGCGTCCCGGTCCGGGTAGCGGTTGAGGTTCCGGGCCGCCTCGCGGACGCGCTCGGCGATGCGCTCGACCAGCGCCTCGGGCAGCGGGTAGGGGTTCTCGTTGGTGTTCAGCCGTACGGGGACGTCCAACTGGGGCGCGCCGTAGGGGGACTTGCCGCGCAGCTCGTCCCGGACGGGGAGATCGTCGATTCCGAAGTTCACTTGCTCGTCGGCACCTTCCACCCGAACCGGGCCTTGATCGCCGCCCCGTGGGCGGGCAGGTCCTCCGCCTCCGCCAGCGTCACCACGTGGTGCGCCACCTCGGCCAGCGCGTCCTCGGTGTAGTCGACGATGTGGATGCCCCGCAGGAAGGACTGCACGGACAGCCCGGAGGAGTGGCAGGCGCAGCCACCGGTCGGGAGCACGTGGTTGGACCCGGCGGCGTAGTCGCCGAGCGAGACCGGCGCCCAGGGGCCGATGAAGACCGCGCCCGCGTTGCGGACCCGGTCGGCGACGGCGGCGGCGTCGGCCGTCTGGATCTCCAGGTGCTCGGCGCCGTACGCGTCGACGACCCGGAGGCCCTCGTCGATGCCGTCGACCAGGACGATCGCGGACTGCCTGCCCTTCAGCGCGGGCACGATCCGGTCCTCGATGTGCTTGCTGGCCGCGACCTGCGGTTCCAGCTCCTTCTCGACGGCGTCCGCGAGTTCGACGGAGTCGGTGACCAGGACGGCGGCGGCGAGCGGGTCGTGCTCGGCCTGGCTGATCAGGTCCGACGCCACGTGTACCGGGTCGGCGGAGGAGTCCGCCAGGACCGCGATCTCGGTCGGGCCGGCTTCGGCGTCGATGCCGATCCTGCCGGTGAAGTAGCGCTTGGCGGCGGCGACCCAGATGTTGCCGGGGCCGGTGACCATGTTGGCGGGCGGGCAGGACTCGGTGCCGTACGCGAACATCGCGACGGCGGTCGCGCCACCGGCGGCGTACACCTCGTCGACGCCGAGCAGTGCGCACGCGGCGAGGATCGTGGGGTGCGGGAGACCGCCGAACTCGGCCTGGGCCGGGGAGGCCAGGGCGATCGACTCGACGCCCGCTTCCTGCGCGGGCACCACGTTCATGATCACGGAGGACGGGTAGACCGACCGGCCGCCGGGCGCGTACAGCCCCACACGGTCGACCGGCACCCACTTCTCGGTGACGCTGCCGCCGGGCACGACCTGGGTCGTGCGGTTCGTGCGGCGCTGCTCGCGGTGGACGATCCGGGCGCGGCGGATGGACTCCTCCAGGGCCGCGCGTACGGCGGGGTCGAGTTCCTCCAGCGCGCGCTCAAGGGCCTCCGCGGGCACCCGTACGCGGTCGAGCCTGACCCCGTCGAACTTCTCGGCGAAGTCGATCAGCGCCGCGTCGCCCCGATGGTGCACGGCCTCGCAGATCGGACGCACCTTCTCCAGGGCGGCCGAGACGTCGAAGTCGGCTCGGGGCAGCAGGTCGCGCAGGGCGGGGCCCTCGGGGAGGGCGTCGCCGCGCAGATCGATTCGGGAGATCACGTTCCCAATTCTCTCAGACCGTCGTCAGGGCCCGTTCGCGCATTCCAGTGGCTGATACGCAACCCGGAAGATCCCCCTCACGTCTAGCGTTCGTGGGGTCACCGAGCGGGCATGAACAGGTGTGCGAAACCCGTGAGCAGCCGAGGGGATGACGAAGACGTGACCGAGGGGGCCGGCATCCGGGGCGGAGACCTGCCGGACGATCTGACCGCCGCCGAGGCCGGCATGTGGCAGGCCTTCCGCAACGGCAGCGTGTACGACCTGAGCAGCGGCGACACCGTCGTCGACGATCCTCACGGCGGGCACCCCTGGGGGCCCGAGCGCACGGTACGCGCGCGTATCGTCTGCTGGCTGCTCCTGGACGGCCCGCCCGCGCTCGCCGGCCGGGTGCCGTCCCTGAAGGTCACCGGTTTGCAGATCAGCGGCACCCTGGACCTCGCGGGCGGCACGGTGGTGCCGTACCTGGAGATGAAGGGCTGCCGCTTCGAGCGGGAGATCCTGCTGCCGGAGGCCCGCTTCACCACCGCGCGGTTCGTGGACTGCTCGGTGCCCCGGCTGGAGGCCGCCCGGGTGCACACCGAGGGCGATCTGCACTTCCCCCGCTGCCGGTTCCACAACGGCGTACGGCTGACCGACGCGCACATCGGCACGGACCTGCTGATGAACCAGGCGATCGTCTACCGCGACCGCAGCGGCCGTTCGATCGCCGCCGACGGCATGACCGTGGGCCAGGATTTACAGGCCGAACTCCTGGAGTCGCACGGCGAGCTGAGCCTGCGCAGCGCCACCATCGGCGTCTCGCTGAGCCTGCGCGGCGCCCGGCTGGTCAACCCGTACACCCGGCTCGCGCTGAACGCCCCCCAGCTGACCGTGGAACGCACGCTGTACCTGACCCCGGCGGGCGTCGGCGCCTCCATGCTGAGCGGGGCGACTCCCGCGCGCGGGACGCGGATCCAGCGCTTCGAGTGCCAGGGCGGCATCCGGCTGGACGACGGGCGGTTCGGGGACGCGGTCGACCTGGAGCGGGCCCGGTTCACCTTCACCGACGAGCAGGAGCTGTCGCTGCGCCGGATCCAGGCGCCCGAGCTGCGTTTCCTCGGGGAGAAGCCGCAGCGCGGCAAGGTGGTCCTCTCAGGGGCGCGGGTCGGCAACCTCGTGGACCGGGCGACCGCCTGGCCCGGCCCGGGCAGTCTGCACATGGGCGGCTTCGCCTACGAGAACCTCGTACCGCACGGCCCGTTCCCGCTGGAGCAGCGACTGGAGTGGGTGGCGGCGGCGACCGCCGAGTACAACCCGGAGCCGTACGAACGCCTCGCCGCCGTGCTGCGGACCGGCGGTGAGGACGAGGACGCGCGCGAGGTGCTGCTCGCCAAGCAGCGGCGGCGCCGCGAGAGCCTGCCGCTGGCCGCCAAGCTGTGGGGATACGTCCAGGACTGGACGGTCGCCTACGGGTACCGGCCGGGCCGGGCCGCCGTGTGGATGGCGGTGCTGTGGGCGGCGAGCTCCGTGGCGTTCGCACACGCGAGCCATCCGCCGCTCAAGGGCGGCGACCATCCGGCCTGGAACCCCGCGCTCTTCGCTCTCGACCTGCTCCTTCCGGTGATCGACCTGGGTCAGGTCGGTTTCTGGCAGTTGCGCGGCGGCTGGCAGTGGCTGGCGGCGGCGATGGTTCTCGCCGGCTGGATCCTGGCGACCACGGTGGCGGCGGGGGCCTCGCGACTGCTGCGGCGGGGCTGAGGACACCTGTGGAGAAATAGGCAGGGCGGTGAGGGGGACCGGTGAGACCGCTGGTCAGGAAGTTGTTCAACACTCACCTTTTTAATTCCCCTTGACTTTCCGGCGTACAACTTTCCACGAGTTGCACGTGCGCACTGGCGCAGTGTCGATCCGCGGTTCTTCAATGGTCGACACGATGGCTCTGCTGCCCCCCTTCATCCGCGCGTCGCGGATGCCCCCCTACCTCACCGGCGGACTGCCCGCCGACGACGAGGTTCTGCTCGACGCGCCCGACGACCGGCTCGGCCCCGCGCTGGTCGCGGCCGGCCAGGGCACCTACGGGCGCGCGGCCGAGCTGCTCGCCGCGACCCGCGCGAGCGCCGCCTGGGAGCTGCGGGACCGGTACGTCCGGCGGCTCTCCGCCTTCGCCCGCTCGCGCTCCGAGTGGTACGACGCCTGGCAGGCCGAGGCCCCGTACGACCCGGACCGGCTGTTGCTGGGCGCCCAGCTCGCGGTGGACCGCGCCTGGGACTCGCCGGCCAGGGCGGAGCTGCTGCGCGAGGTGAGCCCGCTGATCACGGCCGCCGCGCGCGGCGACGACCGCGACCCGGTGCCGTGGCGCCTCGCGCTGGACCACGCGCGCGGCTCGCAGGCCGGGCCCACCTACTTCGGCGAACTGTGGGAGGCGGCCGTCAGACGCGCCCCGCTCCACTACGGCTGCCATGTCGCCGCCCTGCGCTATCTGGCGACCTCCTGGCGCGGCTCGTACCGGGAATGCTTCGACTTCGCCGACCTGGCAGCGCAGGACGCCCCGCCCGGCTCCCTCGTCCAGGCGCTGCCCGCGCGGGCGGCCCTCGCCTGTCTGACGGACGGCGACGGCACGGCGGTGCCGCGCGAGCGGGTGGACGCGGCGGCGGACCGGGCGATCGACCTGTCCGCCACGTTCGCGGCGGCCGACCCGTGGCCGGCCGAGATCCGCAACAAGCTGGTGTACGTCCTGGTGCGCCTCGGCCGCTGGACGGACGCCCTGGAACAGCTGCGCATGATCGGCCCGTACGCGACCTCGTTCCCGTGGAGCAGGGCCTCGGAGGACCCGCTGAGCAGGTTCCTGGAGGTCCGCGAGGAGGTCCGGCGGCATGCCGTGATCCATCCACAAAGTGAGCACTGGGGACGTGTCCGCTCCGGAGGCCATTAGGCTTTGGCGCCGTGACCACCGTGCGGCTCCCGCTCTTCCCCCTGAACTCAGTGCTGTTCCCGGGGCTCGTGCTTCCTCTCAACGTCTTCGAGGAGCGCTACCGCGCCATGATGCGCGAACTGCTGAAGACGCCAGAGGAGGAGCCGCGCCGTTTCGCCGTCGTGGCGATCCGCGACGGCCATGAGGTCGCGCCCAGCGCGCCGGGCCTGCCGGATCAGACCGCCGAGCCCGAACGCGGCCCCACGGCCGGCTTCGGCGAGGACCCGCTCAAGGCCTTCCACGCGGTCGGCTGCGTGGCGGACGCGGCGACGGTACGGGAACGCGCGGACGGCACGTTCGAGGTCCTGGCGACCGGCACGACCCGAGCCCGTCTCCTGTCCGTCGACGCCTCCGGCCCGTTCCTGACGGCCGAGCTGGAGGAGCTGCCGGAGGCCGCGGGCGACGAGTCCGGGGCGCTGGCGGAGGGAGTGCTGCGGGCCTTCCGCCAGTACCAGAAACGCCTGGCGGGGGCACGGGAACGCTCCCTGTCCAGCGGCGCGGACCTCCCCGACGAACCGTCCGTGGTGTCGTACCTGGTGGCGGCGGCGATGATGCTGGACACCCCCACCAAGCAGCGCCTCCTCCAGGCGCCCGACACCGCGTCCCGCCTCCGCGACGAACTGAAACTGCTGCGCGCGGAGACGTCGATCATCCGTAATCTTCCGTCGTTGCCGGCGTCGGAGCTGACGCGCGGCCCGACGAGTCTGAACTGAGGCCGGAACCCGTCCATGGCGAAGAAGTCGAAGAAGCAGCAGCAGTCGGGGGGCACACCGGCGACGGTGGCCCTGACCGCCGCCGAGGTGCCGTACACGGTCCACGCCTACGACCATGACCCCTCCCACCCGTCCTACGGCGAGGAGGCGGCCGAGGCGATGGGCGTCTCCCCCGACCGCGTCTTCAAGACCCTGGTGGCCGACGTGGACGGCTCGCTGACGGTCGCGGTGGTCCCGGTGGCGGGCTCACTGGACCTGAAGGCCCTGGCGACGGCGGCGGGCGGCAAGCGAGCCGCCATGGCCGACCCGACCCTCGCCGAACGCACCACGGGCTACGTCCGGGGCGGCATCTCCCCCCTCGGCCAGCGCAAGAGGCTCCCCACGGTCCTGGACGCCTCGGCCTCCGCGCACGACACCATCTGCGTCTCGGCCGGCCGCCGGGGCCTGGAGGTGGAACTGGCGCCCGCCGACCTGGCCCACCTCACGAACGCGGTCCTGGCCCCCATCGCCCGCGCGCTTTAGCCCGTCCGGCGTTTGAGGACGAGGCCCTTCGGGCCGACGGGGGGTCTGGGGGCACAGCCCCCAGGAACGGGACGGGAAGGGGCGGCGGGGGCGAAAACCCCTACTGCACAGGCGCCCCGTACCCGTCCTGCGGAACCACCGGCCCGTACAGCGGCTCTGGATCACGGGGCCCGAACAGCGCCGTGAGCCCCAGGTGCACAAGCAGCCCGGCCAGGGACCAGACCAGCAACGCCCCCTTCGCGCCCAGCTTCAACGGCGCGGAGAAGGTCACGCCCTTGCCCGCGGACTTGGCGTGGGCGAGCACATCGGACGACGGCCCGAGCCACATCCCCGCCCGCCACGCGAGCAACGACCCCAGGAACGCCCCGACGGCCAGCCCCACCACGAGCGGCACCCCGCCCCGCCGCCGCCACAGGAACACGGCAGCCGCGCTCACGGCCCCGAGGGCGAGCGCCAGCAGGACGAACGTGCCGTCCGCGCCCACCGCCTGCTCCCCCTCGGTGTCCTTGAGGTAGACGACCCAGTTCCCCTGCTCGTCCACACTCCCGACGAGCGGCACATGCGGGGCCAGCCACCACCACAGCACCCCGAGCAGCGCCCCGGCGAGCGCCACGGCCACCGTGATCACCGCGGCCTCGACCAGCTCGGTCCGCATCCCGGGTCCGCCGTGCCCGTACGGCGCTTCGACAGCGGTCGCGTATCCGGCGGGCGGGGACTGCCAGACGTCGTGCGAGGACGGTTCGTGCGGCGGCGGAGGAGGCGTCAACGGTGCGGTCACACTGACATCGTGCCAGGCCCCGCTGTGCGGCGCGTCACCGGACGGCTGCCCGGCGGTAGGCCCAGGTGGCGACGGCCAGCGAGGCCACGCCGACGCAGGCGCACACGGCGAGGTCACCGAGCACGAAGGCCCAGTCGGGATGCGGCCCGAAGGTCCGTGCGAAGGCCTCGACGCCGTAGGTCGAGGGCAGCAGGTCCCGCGCGAACCGCACCGCCTCGGGCATCCGGTCGGCGGGCAGCACTCCGAGCAGCAGTGCGGCGGACATCCCGAGCTGCCCGAGCAGCGTGGCGAGTTCCGGCCGCGGCGCCAGCAGTCCGAGCGCCGCGCCGAGGCCCGCCAGGGCGGCACCCGCGAGCGGGATCACGGCCACCAGCACCCACAGATGGGCCAGCGGCAGCCCGAACAGCACGCACCCGAAGACGGCGGTCACCACGGTCCCGGGCACCGTGAAGGAGGCGTACGCCCCCGCGGCGCCCAGCACCACGGCGGCCGGCGGCACCGGCAGCGTGGCGTAGTGGTCGAGCCCGCCGCTCGCCCGCAGCTGCCCGAAGTACTGCGCGAGCAGGTTGAGCGCGACGAAGGCGACGACGAGCACGGACGCCCCGGCGACCACGGACTGCGCCTCACCCCCGCCGTCCACGACCCCCCGCATCAGGATCATGATCCCGATCGACTGGAAGGTCGCCACGAACAGCAGCGGGATGCGCGCCACCCGCGCGCGGGACAGCTGCGCCCGGTACACGGCCGCCAGCGACGGCCACAGCCGCGCGCGCGGACCGAGTTCGGCGGCCGCCTCCCGGCCCGCCTCCTCGACGGCCAGGGCGCCGCCCGGCAGAGCCTCGGCGGGTACGACACTCACGTGGCTCTGCTCCTCTTCGCTCCGGCGGTCGCCCTGTGACGTACGGATACGACGGGCCGCGTACTCAACGTGCTCAAGCCTTCACCAGCCCCTGCCGCGCGGCCCCGCCCAGGGCCAGGTAGACGTCCTCCAGGCTGGGCGTGGTGAGAGTGAAGTCGTCCAGGGCTGCGAAGGCGGCCCCGCCGGTGACGGTGGCGACGACCGCGCGGGCCTCCTCGGGGGCGAGCCGCAGCGTCCAGCGGCGCCCTGCGGCCACGGCCCGGTCCTGGAGGGCGGCGACCTCGGGGACGTGCAGGGGGGCTTCCT
Organism: Streptomyces sp. NPDC031225; assembly: GCF_055570355.1. Lineage (NCBI taxonomy): Bacteria > Bacillati > Actinomycetota > Actinomycetes > Kitasatosporales > Streptomycetaceae > Streptomyces > Streptomyces sp. NPDC031225. The sequence goes on from NZ_JBVIHJ010000012.1 coordinate 197,588, forward strand.
CGCGCCACACCAGGTCGACGCGGACCTCACCGGCGACCTGTTCCTTGAGCCCGGAAGGCGTGTCGCAGGCGATGACCCGCCCCTGGTCGAGGACGGCGACCCGGTCCAGGACCGTCTCCGCCTCGATGACGTTGTGGGTGACGAGCAGCACGGTCGTACCGTGCTCGGCCCTGCGCCGGTCGACGGCGGACCACACCGCGCGCCGCGCCACGGGGTCCATCGCGGTGGTCGGCTCGTCGAGCACGAGCAGCGGCCGCGCCCCCACGAGCGCCGCCGCGAAGCACGCGAGCCGCCGCTGGCCGCCGGACAGCCTGTTCAGGGGCCGTCCGGCGAGGGCGGTGAGCCCCAGCTCGTCGAGTACGGCGTCCCGCTCGGCCCGTGCCTGCCGGGCCTCCAGGCCCCGCAGGCGTCCGGTGGTCTCGGCGGCGAGCGAGACGGTCAGCTCGTCGAGGGCGGTGGACTCCTGCCCGAGGTAGGCGAGGATCCGCGAGGCCCGGTCCGGGTGGCGCACGATGTCGTGTCCGAGGATCTCGACGCTGCCGCGGTCGGGGCGCATCAGCCCGGTGAGCTGCCGTACGAGCGTGGTCTTCCCGGCCCCGTTGGGTCCGAGCAGCCCGAAGATCTCACCGCGCCGGATGTCGAGCCGTACGTCGTCGGTGGCCCGCACCTCGGGCGTCGCCGGGGTCCCGCGCCGTCCGCGCACCGCGGGATAGGTCTTGGTCAGTCCGCGCACCGCACACACGACATCACCACCGTGCCGAAGTGCCTGTGTCGCGCGCGTACTCACAAGGGACGAGCCTACGGGGTCGGCGGCGCTCCGCCGTTCCCGGGGCGTCTCTCATACCGAAATAGGCCGCGATACTCACTCACCGGCAGGCGCGTGTTCGGCCGCCGTCCGCGCATCGATCTCCCGCCAGAACCCGGCCCGGATCGCGTAACGGTCGTGCTCGTCGATCTGGTCGTCCTTGTGCGCGAGCAGCCCGAACCGTGCCGCGTACCTGAGGAGCTCTCCGTCGATCCGGTGCGGGACGCGCGGATACATCCCGGACAGGTGCTGCAGCTTGCCCTGGTCCCCCAGCCGCTCCATCCACCGCCGCGCGAAGACCTGCCCCACCTCGAACGGGTCCCCGCCGACCGTGGTGATGTCCTCCTCCCGGTCGGCCCACCGCTGCTCGGCCGTGGTCAGCTGCGCGAGTGTCGGCATGGCGGCGACCTCGGGCGGCTCGGCGGCGCCTCCGGGCCGGTCGACCCAGCCCTTGTCGGAGGACCACCGCAGGGTCGCGCTCGTGGGAGGCTGCACGGCCTGGGCGCCGGGCGCCCGCAGCGCGGCGAGGTCCTTGGGCGTCGGCACGCCCTTCGGCGCCGGCACCCGCTCCTGTGTGCCGTTCTCCGAGGGGGCCGCCGAGGCGTGCTCGCTCTCCTCCGCGGTCCGCTGGGACGCGGGCGCCGACTCGGGCAGTGGCGCCGAGAGGATCGCGGCGATCTCGGGCCGCGGCACGGGCGGCGGCGCGCAGACCCCGCCGAGCTCCTTCGCGCGGACGGCCTTGGTGATCCAGGTACGGTCCAGCACCCGCCGCTCGTCCGCCTCGGCGACCAGGTCCTCCGACTGGTTGTAGTCCCCGTCGGCGGCCTGTACGGCCCACAGGTGTACGGCGACGCCGTGCTCCTTGGCGGCCATCATCCCCGGCAGCAGGTCCCCGTCGCCGGTCACCAGGACGACGTCGGAGCAGGCGCGGTTGCGGGCCAGCTCGGTGAGCTCGGCGTGCATGGCGGCGTCCACGCCCTTCTGGGCCCAGCGTCCGTCGCTGCGGGTCAGGGCGCCGAGCCGGACGGTGACCCGGGGCATCACGCGCAGCCTGCGGTGCTCGGGCTGCGGGACGCGGTCGGGGGCACCGTCGAACCAGTAGATGCGCAGCAGGGGTCGTTCCGTGTCGGACTCGGCCCGGTCGCGCAACCCCTGGACCAGGGCGGCGTGATCGACGGTGATGCGGGAACGGGAGGGCTCCCCGGCAAGGAGACTGGCGGCGGCCCCCAGCAGATACCCGGCGTCCACCAGGACGATGCAGCGGTCCACGCGATCCACCCTCTTTCCGGGAGGTTTGCTTCGGGCTTGCTTCGAGTCTGCCCGACCGCGCTGGGGTTAACGGCCCGAACTCGATCTTCGGCGTGGCGTTTCAGGGCATCGCGTGGCGACATCCCCTGTCACACACGGTAATTATCCGAAATGCGCCTCCTGTCAGCCTATGTGAATCTGGTCCCGGCCCTGGCCCCTAGATTCCCCCCAGGAGGCAGAACGTCATGGCCAAGAACAAGAAGCAGAACCGTAAGCAGCCGCAGTCCGAGCGTGGCCGCGAGGAGGCTCAGCAGTCCTCGATGGAGGCGCAGACCGAGCAGCGCGCCACCCAGGTGACCCCCGGCGATGTCGCCCGCAAAGGACGGCAGAAGAGCTTCGGGCACAACTGACATCTGCATAAAGGGTTGTTGAGACCCAGGCACACAGAGGGGCGCACCCGGTTGCGGGTGCGCCCCTCTGCCCATTCCCTCAGCCCGCCAGGCAGGACGGTCCGAGCAGCACCTTCAGGTCGCCGAAGAGCGCCGGGTCCGGCTTCACGCGGTGCCGGTCCAGCCGTAGCACCGTCGTCCTGCTCGGCCCCTGGAGCTTGATGCGGACCTCGCTCTCGCCCTTGTGGTGGCTGAGGATCTCCCCGAGCCTGCTGACCATCGGCGGGGTGACCTTCAGCGCCGGGATGGTGAGGATCACGGGCGCGTTGGTGCCCGCGTTGGACAGGTCCGGGACCTGGAGCTCCATGGCGACCAGGCGGGGCACGTCCTCGCGCTTGTCGAGGCGGCCCTTGACGAACACGACGGCGTCCTCGACGAGTTGGGTCGACACCAGCTGGTAGGTCGCCGGGAAGAACATGCACTCGATGGAACCGGCGAGGTCCTCGACGGTGGCGATCGCCCAGGCGTTGCCCTGCTTGGTCATCTTGCGCTGGAGGCCCGAGATGATGCCACCGATGGTGACGACCGCTCCGTCGGAGTGCTCGCCGCCGGTGAGCTGGGCGATGCCCGCGTCGGCCTTGTCGGACAGCACGTGCTCCAGGCCGAAGAGCGGGTGGTCGGAGACGTAGAGACCGAGCATCTCGCGCTCCTGGGCGAGCAGATAGGTCTTGTCCCACTCGTCCTCGGTGAACTGCACGTCGAGGCCGAAGCCGGGCTCGGTGCTCTCCTCCTCGCCCATCCCGCCGAAGAGGTCGAACTGGCCCTCGGCCTCCTTGCGCTTGACCTGGACCACGTTGTCGATCATGGGCTCGTACTGGGCGGTGAGGCCCTTGCGGGTGTGGCCCAGGGTGTCGAAGGCACCGGCCTTGATCAGCGACTCCGTGGTGCGCTTGTTGCAGGCGACCGCCTCGACCTTGTCGAGGTAGTCGGGGAAGGAGCCGTACTTCCCCTTGGCCTTGCGGCTCCTGATGATCGACTCGACCACGTTGGTACCGACGTTGCGCACGGCCTCCAGGCCGAAGAGGATCACGTCGTCGCCCTGCGCGGCGAAGTTGTGCACCGACTCGTTGACGTTCGGCGGGAGCACCTTGATGCCCATGCGCCGGCACTCGTTGAGGTAGACGGCCGACTTGTCCTTGTCGTCCTTGACCGAGGTGAGCAGCCCGGCCATGTACTCCGCGGGGTGGTTGGCCTTCAGGTAGGCGGTCCAGTACGAGACCAGGCCGTACGCGGCGGAGTGCGCCTTGTTGAACGCGTATCCGGCGAAGGGGACCAGCACGTCCCACAGGGCCTTGATGGCCTCGTCGCTGTAGCCGTTCTTCTGGGCGCCGGCCTGGAAGATGGTGAAGTTCTTGGCCAGTTCGTCGGGCTTCTTCTTGCCCATCACGCGGCGCAGGATGTCGGCCTCGCCGAGCGAGTAACCGGCGATGATCTGGGCGGCCTTCTGCACCTGCTCCTGGTAGACGATCAGGCCGTAGGTGACGGCCAGGACCTCCTGGAGGGGCTCCTCCAGCTCCTTGTGGATCGGGGTGATCTCCTGGAGCTTGTTCTTGCGGAGCGCGTAGTTGGTGTGCGAGTCCATGCCCATCGGGCCGGGACGGTACAGCGCCGAGACGGCGGAGATGTCTTCGAAGTTGTCGGGCTTCATCAGGCGCAGCAGGGAGCGCATGGGGCCGCCGTCGAACTGGAAGACGCCCAGGGTCTCGCCGCGCTGGAGCAGTTCGAAGGTCTTGGGGTCGTCGAGCGGCAGGGACAGCAGGTCGAGGTCGATGCCCTTGTTGGACTTCACCATCTTGACGGCGTCGTCCATGATCGTCAGGTTGCGCAGGCCGAGGAAGTCCATCTTCAGCAGGCCGAGCGACTCGCACTGCGGGTAGTCCCACTGCGTGATGGTCACGCCGTCCGTGTGGCGCACCCAGATCGGGGCGTGGTCGACGATGGGCTCGCTGGACATGATGACGCCGGCCGCGTGCACACCCATCTGCCGGACCAGGCCCTCGACGCCCTTCGCGGTGTCGATGACCTTCTTGACGTCCGGTTCGTTCTCGTACATCGCGCGGATCTCGCCGGCCTCGCTGTAGCGCGGGTGCGAGGGGTCCGTGATGCCGTTGAGGTCGATGCCCTTGCCGAGGACGTCGGCGGGCATGGCCTTGGTGAGGCGGTCGCCCATCGCGTACGGGTAGCCCAGCACGCGCGCGGAGTCCTTGATGGCGTTCTTGGCCTTGATCTTGCCGTAGGTGCCGATCATGGCGACCTTGTCGGCGCCGTACTTCTCCGTCACGTACCGGATCACCTCGACGCGCCGGCGCTCGTCGAAGTCGATGTCGACATCGGGCATGGAGACGCGCTCGGGGTTCAGGAACCGCTCGAAGATCAGGCCGTGCGGGATCGGGTCGAGGTCGGTGATGCCCATGGCGTAGGCGACGATCGAGCCGGCCGCGGAGCCTCGTCCCGGGCCGACCGCGATGCCCTGGTTCTTGGCCCACATGATGAAGTCGGCGACGACGAGGAAGTAGCCCGGGAACCCCATCTGGATGATGACGTCCATCTCGTACTCGACCTGCTTCTGCCGGTCGTCGGGGACACCGCCGGGGAAGCGGCGGTCCATGCCCCGGCGGACCTCCTCCTTGAACCAGGAGACCTCGGTGTAGCCCTCGGGGATGTCGAACTTCGGCATGAGGTTCTTCGCCTCGAACATGCCGGCGGTGTCGACCATCTCGGCGACCAGGAGGGTGTTGGCGCAGCCCTCCTGCCAGGCGTCCGAGGAGTCGACGGCGTACATCTCGTCCGTGGACTTCAGGTAGTACCCGGTGCCGTCGAAGCGGAAGCGGTCCGGGTCGGAGAGGTTCTTGCCGGTCTGGATGCACAGCAGGGCGTCGTGGGCGACCGACTCGTGCGCGTAGGTGTAGTGCGAGTCGTTGGTGACCAGCGGCGGGATGCCGAGCTTCTTGCCGATCTCCAGGAGGCCGTCACGGACCCGGTGCTCGATCTCGATGCCGTGGTCCATCAGCTCCAGGAAGTAGCGGTCCTTGCCGAAGATGTCCTGGTACTCGGAGGCCGCCTTCAGTGCCTCGTCGTACTGGCCGAGGCGCAGCCGGGTCTGGAGCTCGCCGGAGGGGCAGCCGGTGGAGGCGACGATCCCCTCGGACCACTGGGAGATCGTCTCCTTGTCCATCCGGGGCCACTTCTGGAGCCAGCCCTCGGCGTACGCGTCCGAGGAGAGCCTGAAGAGGTTGTGCAGGCCGGTCGAGTTCACGGCCCACATCGTCTTGTGGGTGTAACCACCGGAACCGGAGACGTCGTCCCGCTTCTGGTGCGGCTGGCCCCACTGGATCTTGCGCTTGTTGCGCCGGGACTCGGGCGCGACGTACGCCTCGATCCCGATGATCGGGGTGACCCCCGCCTTCTTCGCGGTGTGGAAGAAGTCGTACGCCCCGTGCAGGTTGCCGTGGTCGGACATGGCGATATGGGTCATGCCCATCTCGTTGCACGCGTCGAACATGTCCTTGAGCCGCGCGGCACCGTCCAGCAGGGAGTACTGGGTGTGGACGTGCAGGTGCGTGAACGGCGGCTTTGACACGGCATGGCCTCCATGGAAAACACTCGGCGACAGGGCGGACGGTTCGGGGGGACAGCGTCGAAGTGTATGCCTCGGGACTGACACTCAGGGGGTCGCCCCGCGTACCTTCACAGCGAGGGTCGCGGGCACTTTCATCCGGACCCGCCCGTTGGAGAGACGACAGAAACGCTGTCGTACACATGTACCAGGAGGCACCCCGCGATGTCGGTTCCGCAGCTCAACGACGAGCACCGCGGCGAGGAGATCCTTGCCGTCTTCGACACCGCCTTCGGCGAGCTCCTGGCCGCCGATCCGGCCGCGTTCCGAGTGAAGTTCCGCAAGATGGCGGCCTCGGCGTTCGCGTTCTACCGGGGTACCGCCGCGCTCTTCTACCACGACCTGGACGCCGAGAAGCGGGGCGGCCCGTACCTCGACGAGCGCACCTCGCGCGTGTGGATCCACGGCGACCTGCACGCGGAGAACTTCGGGACGTACATGGACTCCAACGGCCGGCTGATCTTCAACGTCAACGACTTCGACGAGGCCTACGTCGGCCCCTTCACGTGGGACCTCAAGCGCTTCGCCGCCTCCGTCGCGCTGATCGGGTACGCCAAGGCCCTCGGCGACGACCAGATCAGCGAACTGGTGCGGGTGTACGCGGCCGCGTACCGCGAGCGGATCCACGCCCTGGCCACCGGCGCCAAGAGCGACGAGGTGCCGCCCTTCACCCTGGACACCGCCGAGGGCCCCCTCCTGGACGCGCTGCGCGACGCCCGCTCCCTGACCCGCTTCGGGCTGCTGGAGTCGATGACGGAGATCCGTGACTTCGAGCGCCGTTTCGCGGGCGGCGGCGGCTCCATCGAGCTGGACGCGGCCACCCGCTACAAGGTCCTCGCGGCCTTCGACGGCTATCTGGAGACCCTGCCGGAGACCTCCCTGGCCCGCCCGGACTCCTACCGCGTCAAGGACGTCGTCGGCCGCCGGGGCATCGGCATCGGCTCGGCCGGGCTGCCGTCGTACAACATCCTCCTGGAGGGCCACAGCGACGCCCTGGAGAACGACGTCGTGATCTACATCAAACAGGCCCAGACCCCGGCCGTCTCCCGGCACATCACCGACCCGGCGATCCGCGACTACTTCCAGCACGAGGGCCACCGCACGGTGATCTCCCAGCGCGCCCTCCAGCAGCACGCCGACCCGTGGCTGGGCTGGACCGAGCTGAGCGGGGCCGGCCAGCTGGTCGCCGAGATCTCGCCGTACGCCGTGGACCTGGACTGGGGCGACATCGACGACCCCGAGGAGATCGCGGCGGTCGTCGCCGACCTCGGCCGGGCCACGGCCACCATGCACGGGGCGGCGGACGACCAGTCCGGGGAGTCCCTGGTGCCGTTCTCCACGGAGCGGGCCATCGACGCGGCGATCGCGGCCGACGAGGAGGGCTTCGCGGGCCTCCTCGTCGACTTCGCGCACAGCTACGGCGCACGCGCGCGTGCCGACCACCAGACCTTCGTGGACCTGTTCCGCAACGGCCGGATCCCGGGTCTGTGACCCGCCTCACGACGAGCCCGATAACGATAGGGCTGCGCACAGGGACCCTTTAGGGGTCCCTTACAGGCCCGCGTGTCAGACTCTCCACGCTATGGACATATCCGGGACCCCGCTACGAGCGCTCCGCGCGGCGCTGTTCACGGCACTCGTCGTGACGCTCAGCACCGCGTCGCACGTGCTGCTGTCCCGGGCTCCCCTGCCGCTCAACACGGTGGCGGCCGTCGCCGCCGCCGTGTTCGCGCTCGCCTACGGGCTGGCCGGCCGTGAGCGCGGCTTCGGGCGGATCGCCGCCGTGCTGATCCCGCTGGAGCTGGCCGCCGACACCGTCTTCACCACCGGCCAGCACGTCTGCTACGGCGCCGCGGGCGGCCCCGTCACGGGCCCGCTGCGCTCGGTCGGCTGGGACCTTTTCTGCGGCGACGGCACCGGCGTCGGCTCACCGCTGGCCCGGATGACCGGCACCGACACCCACCGGCTCGGCGGTCTGCTGGCCCACGCCGACCCGCGGACCGCCTGGCTGCTGCTCGGCGCGCACCTCGTCGTCGGTCTCCTCGCGGCCGCCTGGCTGCGCCGCGGCGAACGGGCCCTGGCCCAGCTGCTGCGGGCCGTGGCCGCCACGACCTTCCGCCCGCTGCTGCTGGCGGCCGCCGCGCTGCGGGTACGGCCGGCGCCCGAGACGAACCGCCCGGTGCGGCCGGGCCGCCGTACGGCCGTCGCTCTCGAAGAGATCCTCGTGCACTCCCTGGGACGGCGTGGACCGCCGTGCTCGGTCGCTTTCGCCTGAAGCCCGAAGAGCACTGAGCACCACAAGTCCCCCCTACGTACCCCGCACACGACGTGTGCGCGTCCCCTTACGGAGATCACCCATGAGCAAGCGGAACAGCCAGCAGGCGAAGACCGCCGCCCGCGAGCGGCTGCGCGTCGAGCGCGAGCGTCAGGCCAAGCGCGACAAGGTCAAGCGGCAGGTCATCGTCGCCTGCTCCATAGTCGGCGTCCTGGCGATAGCCGGCGGCATCAGCTACGCGGTCGTCCAGGGCAACAAGCCCAGCTACTGGGAAGAGGCCAAGAACGACAAGCTCGTCAAGCCGGCCAACAGCACGGGCACCAACGGCACGACGGTCGTGATGGGCAAGAGCACGGCCAAGAAGACCCTGGTCATGTACGAGGACCCGCGCTGCCCGGTCTGCGCCCAGTTCGAGCAGACCGTCGGCACGACGGTGAAGAAGGACTTCGACGAGGGCAAGTTCAAGATCCAGTTCGTCGGCGCGAGCTTCCTCGACGGCAACCTCGGCGGCGAGGGCTCCAAGAACGGGCTCAGCGCCCTCGGCGCCGCCCTGAACGTCAGCCCCGAGGCGTTTCTCGAGTACAAGACCGCGATGTACTCCACCAAGTGGCACCCCGACGAGAGCGGCCCCGACAAGTTCAAGGACGACTCCTACCTCATCAAGATCGCGCAGACCGTCCCGGAGCTGAAGGACAACAAGGCCTTCCAGAACGCCGTGAAGAAGGGCACCTACGACAAGTGGGCCCTGGTCATGTCCGAGAAGTTCAACAAGGACGGCGTGACGGGCACCCCGACCCTGAAGATGGACGGCAAGACGCTGACCGGCTCCGACGGCAAGAGCGCGCCGATGACGGTCGCCGACTTCACCACGGCGCTCGATGCGGCCCTGAAGGCCTGACCGCGCCCTTCGGCCGAAGAGGCCCTCAAGCGTCGAAGAGACCTGACGAAGAGGCCTTGGGACAAAGAGCGGGCGAACTTTTCCCGGTTCGCCCGCTCTCGCGCGTACCGATCAGTAACCTGATCGGCCGTGACCAGTCGATACAGATCGTCCGAGCCCGCCAACTCCCTCAACCCGCGCCGCCGTACGGTCGTCAAGGCCGCGGCGGCCGGCGCCGTCCTGGCCGCCCCGCTCGCCGCCGCCCTGCCGGCCCGCGCGGCCGACGCCCCCGTCTTCCTGCACGGCGTCGCCTCCGGTGACCCGCTCCCGGACGGCATCCTGCTGTGGACCCGGGTGACCCCGGCCGCCGACGCCGTGCCCGGTTCCGGGCTCGGCCCGGACACCGAGGTCAGCTGGACCGTCGCCAAGGACAAGGCCTTCACGACCGTCGTCGCCCGGGGCTCCCTGACCGCGACCGCCGCCTCCGACCACACCGTCAAGGCGGACATCCGGGGCCTCACGCCCTCGACCGACTACTGGTTCCGCTTCTCGGCGGGCGGCACCGACTCCCCGGCGGCGCGCACCCGCACCGCGCCGGCGGCGGACGCGGCTGTCACGGGCCTCCGCTTCGGCGTGGTCTCCTGCGCCAACTGGGAGGCCGGCTACTTCTCGTCGTACCGCCATCTCGCGGCGCGTGGCGACCTGGACGCCTGGCTGCACCTCGGCGACTACATCTACGAGTACGGCACCGGCGACTACGGCACCCGGGACACCGTCGTACGGCAGCACGCGCCCACCCACGAGATCCTCACCCTCGCCGACTACCGGACACGGCACGGGAAGTACAAGACCGACGCCGACCTCCAGGCCCTGCACGCGGCCGCCCCCGTCGTCGCGATCTGGGACGACCACGAGTTCGCCAACGACGCCTGGTCGGGCGGTGCCGAGAACCACACCGAGGGCGCGGAGGGCACCTGGGCGGCACGTCAGGCCGCCGCCAAGCAGGCCTACTTCGAGTGGATGCCGGTGCGCCCGGCGATAGCGGGCACCACCTACCGCCGTCTGCGCTTCGGCAAGCTGGTCGACCTCTCCCTCCTCGACCTGCGCTCCTTCCGCTCCCAGCAGGTCGCCGTGGGCAATGGCTCGGTCGACGACCCGAACCGTACGATCACGGGCCGCGCCCAACTGGACTGGCTCAAGGCGGGGCTGAAGTCCTCCGACACGACCTGGCGGCTGGTCGGCAACTCCGTGATGATCTCGCCGTTCGCGATCGGCTCGCTCTCGGCGGACCTGCTGAAGCCGCTGGCCGAGCTCCTCGGCCTGCCGAAGGAGGGCCTCGGCCTCAACACCGACCAGTGGGACGGCTACACGGACGACCGCCGTGAACTCCTCGCCCATCTGCGCTCGAACGCGATCCGCAACACCGTCTTCCTGACCGGCGACATCCACATGGCGTGGGCCAACGACGTGCCGGTGGACGCCGGCACCTACCCGCTGTCGGCCTCGGCCGCCACGGAGTTCGTCGTCACCTCGGTGACCTCCGACAACCTCGACGACCTGGTGAAGGTCCCCGAGGGCACGGTCACCGCGCTCGCCGCGCCGATCATCCAGGTCGCCAACCGGCACGTCCACTGGGTCGACACCGACCGCCACGGCTACGGCGTCCTGGACATCACCGCCGACCGGGCGCAGATGGACTACTACGTTCTGTCCGACAAGACGAAGCAGAACGCGACCTCGTCCTGGGCGCGGTCGTACCGCACGCGGACCGGCACGCAGAAGGTCGAGCGGACGTACGACCCCGTGTGACCTAGAGGGTGTCGAGGAAGCCGAGTGCCACCCGCCAGGTGGCCTCGGCGGCCTCCTCGTCGAAGTCCGGGAGGCCCGGATCGGTGTAGAGGTGGCCGGCGCCCGCGTATCTGTAGACCTCCACGTCGGCGCCGGTGCGGCCCATCTGGAGGTACCAGGCGCTCAGCCAGTCGTCGGTCTCGAAGGGGTCCGGCTCGGCCACGTGCAGCTGGACCGGCAGGTCGTCCACGGTCGCGTTCGGTGCGATGTCCGACGTGCCGTGCAGGAGCAGCAGGCCGCGGGCCCGCTCGTCGCCGAGGGCGAGGGTCTGCGCGATCGAGGCGCCGAGCGAGAACCCGGCGTAGACCAGGCCGCGTTCGGAATAGGGCGCGGCGGCCAGGACGGCCCGCTTGAGCAGTTCGTCCTTGCCGATGCCCTCGTTGAAGGCCATGCCCTCCTCGACCGTCTCGAACGTGCGTCCCTCGAAGAGGTCCGGCGTCCACACCTCGTGTCCGGCCTCCCGCAGCCGGTCGGCGGCCTGACGGACGGCGGGCCTGAGGCCGTAGGTCGAGTGAAAGAGCATGATGTTCATGAGGCCATCGTGCCAGCCGGTACCGACAACGCCGTCGGGTACCCACGCGCGGGCGTACCCACTCCGCGGCCGAAGTCACATGTTCATGACCGCCCCGGTCCGGTTAGGTTCGGGGTCATGGTGAACGTACTCCGCCCACTGATCGTGATCGGCGGCTCGGTGCTGATCACGCTGCTGATCGGCTGGGCCACCGACCTTCTCTTGCGCAAGGCCGACGCACGGCACAGCGAGACCCCGATGTGGGGTCTGCTGCGCCGCGGCCGCATCCCCTACCAGCTCGTGCTGTGCGCGGCCATGCTGAGAGGGTTGTACGACGAGGCGCGGGTGCTGGAGCGGCACAGCGCCGGCATCGGCCAGACGCTGACGCTGGTGCTGATCGGGGCGACCGCCTGGCTGGTGATCAGGATCGCCGCCGCGATCGTGGAGACGACGTACACCCGCTACGCGCGCGCCCACCACGACGCCGCCCGGGTCCGCCGGGTGCGCACCCAGGTCACGCTGATCATGCGGGTGGTCGCCGCCACCGTCGGCGTGGTGGCCGTGGCCGCGATGCTGCTGACGTTCCCCGCGATGCGCGCGGCCGGTGCCTCGCTGCTGGCCTCGGCCGGAATCCTCGGCATCGTCGCCGGTGTCGCCGCCCAGTCGACGCTCAGCAACATGTTCGCGGGCCTGCAGATCGCCTTCGGCGACATGGTGCGCATAGGCGACACGGTGGTGGTGGACGGCGAGTGGGGCACCGTCGAGGAGATCACGCTGACGTTCCTGACCGTGCGGACCTGGGACGAGCGCCGGATCACGATGCCGGTGTCGTACTTCACGTCGAAGCCGTTCGAGAACTGGTCCCGCGGCACCCCGCAGATGACCGGCATCGTGTTCTGGCACGTGGACCACACGGCCCCCGTGGAGCTGATGCGCGAGCGGCTGCGGGACATCCTGCGCGAGTGCCCCTCCTGGGACGGCCGCGACTACGGCCTGGCCGTCACCGACACCACCCCGAACACCATGCAGGTACGGGCCCTGGTGACCGCCAAGGACGCCGACGACATCTGGACGGTACGGGTCACGGTCCGCGAGCAGATGATCCGCTGGCTGACCGAGCACCATCCCTACGCCCTGCCGCGCGTCAACACGGCGGACGCTGTGTCGGTACCGGGGTCCCGGGCGGCGGACGGCCACTCGCGGAACGGCGAGGCACCCCGCCGGGCCCACGAGACGCCGCGAACGGGACGCGGCTGACGGCACATGGCCGCGCAGGCCACCCGAACCCACCCAGGGGCGCGGGCCTGTGTCCATGTGCGGCTACCGCCGCCCGGGCGTGACCAGCCACGACGGACCCGGTCCCGCCGGCCGGCCCGTCAGTGTCCCCTCTCCGCCCCGCCATTGACCTGCACGACCTGCGAGGTCACGTGCCCGGCCCCCGCCGACGCCAGCCAATGAAGCGTGGCGGCGACATCCCGAGGCGTCCCCGCCCGCCCGGTGGACGTGTCCCCGATCAGCCGCTCCCGCCGCGCCGGGTCGATGACCGCGCCGAAGAACTCCGTGTCCTCGATGTACCCGGGCGCGACCACGTTCGCGGTGATCCCGCGCGGCCCCAAGTCCCGGGCGAGATCATGGGCGTACGGATGCAGCCCCGCCTTGGCCGCAGCGTACGCCCCGCTCCCGGAGCCCCGGTACGCGGCAATGGAACTCACGAACAGCACCCGCCCGCCCGGCGAGGCGAGCCGGTCCTTCAGCCCCTCGGTGAGCAGTGCCGCGGTCAGCAGATTGAGCCGGAAGTTCACGGTCCAGTTGTGCGCGACGGCGTCGAGCGGATCGGCGCTCTCCACGGGCGGTTCGAGCTGTCCGGTGCCCCCGGCGCTGTGGATCAGCACGTCCACGGTCCCGAACTCCCGTTCAACGAACCCGACGACCCCGCGCACCGCGTCGACGTCGCCCAGATCGGCGGCGTACGTCAGCGCCCCGGGCACCCCGGCCTTCTCCAGCACCTCGGAGCGCCGCCCCAGCAGCAGCACCCGGTCCCCTTCCGCCGCGAACGCCTGGGCCGCCGCGAGCCCGATTCCCGTACCGCCACCGCTGATCACCACATTGCGAGCCATGCAAGGACCCTACAAACACCGCGCCGCCGGGCCCACCCGGTTCACATGATCGTCGCAGTCAGGTCACCGCATGCTGCGGACGTCCAGATGCCTCAGCACCCGATCCACGATCTCGGGGTCGGCCCCCGGCTCACTGCGCGCCGCCAGCACCTCGTGCCGCGCCGCGCTCAGCATCTCCGCCTGGATCCGCCGCATCCGCTTGAGCCGCCGCCGGGCCTCGCGCCGCTCCTCGTCCCCCATCTCGGGGGAGATCCGCACCCCGATCTCGAACGCCCGCCGCAGCATCTGCTCGGACAGATCCTCCGGCAGGTCCTCCACGCTCTCGATCTCCCGCAGCCGCCGCTTGGCCGCCTTCGCCGCGCGAACGGCGAGGACCTTCTCGAACTCCATCTCCCGCTCGCTGTCCGCCCGCACCCCCAGCCGCTTCACCAGCCACGGCAGCGTCAGCCCCTGCAGCACGAGCGTCGCCACGATCACCCCGAACGCGATGAACACGATCTCGTCCCGGTCGGGGAACCCCGCCCCGGAGTCGGTCTCCAGCGGAATGGCCAGCGCCAGCGCCACGGACGCCACGCCGCGCATCCCGGACCACCACATGACGACGGTCTCCCGCCATCCCATCGGGATCTCCTCGTCGATGTCCCGCTTGGCATGCAGCCGCCTGGCGAGCCAGGTGGCCGGCAACAGCCACAGCAGCCGTACGAGGACGACCACGGCCACGATCGCCGCGGCCCAGCCGAGCATCTCGCCCCAGCGGCCGGAGGCGGTGCGGATCGCGTTGTGCAGTTCGAGTCCGATGAGCCCGAACGCCACGCCGGTCACGAGCGTGTCGACGATGGACCAGAAGGTGTGCCCGGCGAGCCGGGTCATCACGTCGTCGGCGTCGGTGGCGTACTCGGCGATGAACAGGGCGGTGGTCAGCACCGCGAGCACACCGGACCCGTGGAGTTCCTCGGCGAGCACATAGGAGGCGTACGGCACGAGCACGGTCAGCCCGATCTGGAGGGTGGCGTCCCCCAGCAGGTCCATCAGCTTGTTGGCGCCCCAGCCCAGCGCGAGCCCCACGGCGACGGCGACCACCGCGGAGAGCACCAGCTCGAACACGGCCTCCCCGGGCGCGAACGAGCCGCTCACGGCGGCGGCGACGGCCACGTGGTAGAGCACGATCGCCGTCACGTCGTTGAAGAGCCCCTCGCCCTCCAGGATCGACACCAGCCTGCGCGGCAGCCCGAGTTGCCCGGCCACCGCGGTCGCGGCGACCGGGTCGGGCGGTGCGACCAACGCGCCGAGCGCGACGGCGGCGGCGATCGGCAGCCCGGGCACGATCGAGTGGGCGACGACCGCCACGCACAGGGTCGTGACGAACACGAGCGCGACGGCGAGCAGGAAGATCGGGCGTTTGTTGGCGGCGAACTGGCGCCACGAGGTCCGCCGTACCGCCGCGTACAGCAACGGCGGCAACAGGATGGGCAGGATCAGGTCAGGCGGGATCTCGACGTTGGGCACGAAGTCCAGCACCGCGAGCACTATGCCGAGCAACGTCATCAGGACCGGCGCCGGCAAGCCGAACCGGTCCCCCACCGGGACACTGATCAGAGCCCCCAGCAACAACACGAACAACAGGGCCAACTGATCCACGGTCAGTACTCCGGGCAGCTCGACGAACCATCGGTCCCTTCAGTCTGCCCCTGGACGCCCGGACCATTTCGGCCGCCGCTCCTGGCGACCGTCAGAGAACGCGCCGCATGGCCCTGTGCGGGATCCCCGCCTCCGGATACGCCGGCCCGTACGCCACGTACCCCAGCCGTTCGTAGAACCCGAGCGCATGCGTCTGCGCGTGCAGGTCCACGGCCGCCAGTCCACGCGCGCGTGCCGCGTCCTCGACGGCCCGCACCAGCGCCGCGCCCACTCCGAGTCCGCGCGCCGCCGATGTCACCGCGAGCCGCCCCAGCGACCCCACCGTCAGGTCACCGCCGGTCTTCCCGGTCGCCGCCTCGCCGTACAGCAGCCGCCCGGTCCCGATCGGCTCGCCGTCCTCCCGCACGGCCAGCACATGGACCGCCACGGCGTCGTAGGCGTCGTACTCGAGATCCTCGGGCACGCCCTGCTCGCCGACGAAGACCTCCTTGCGCACGGCGAAGCAGGACTCACGGTCGGCGGGGTCCTCGGCGACGCGCACCGCGTACGCGCGCGTGCTCACCCGTAGGTCTCCTCGCGCACCAGGTCCAGGGCCTGCTGCAGGTCCTCCGGGTACTCGCTCGCGAACTCCGCCCACTCCCCGTCCCCGGGGTGCTCGAAGCCGAGCCGCACGGCGTGCAGCCACTGCCGGGTCAGCCGCAGCCGCTTGGAGAGCGTCGGGTCGGCGCCGTACGTCAGGTCGCCGACGCAGGGATGGCGGTGGGCCGCCATGTGCACGCGGATCTGGTGGGTGCGCCCGGTCTCCAGCTTCACGTCGAGCAGGGAGGCCGCACGGAACGCCTCGATGAGGTCGTAGTGCGTCACGGAGGGCTTGCCCTCGGCGGTGACTGCCCATTTGTAGTCGTGGTTGGGGTGGCGGCCGATGGGTGCGTCGATGGTGCCGCTGGTCGGGTCCGGGTGGCCCTGGACGAGCGTGTGGTACCGCTTGTCGACCGTGCGCTCCTTGAACTGCCGCTTGAGCGAGGTGTACGCCCGCTCCGACTTGGCCACGACCATCAGCCCCGAGGTGCCCACGTCGAGCCGGTGCACGATGCCCTGCCGCTCGGCGGCACCCGAGGTCGAGATGCGGTACCCGGCGGCGGCGAGCCCGCCGATCACGGTGGTCCCGGTCCAGCCCGGCGACGGGTGCGCGGCCACGCCGACCGGCTTGACGATCACGACCACGTCGTCGTCGTCGTGGACGATCTCCATGCCCTCGACCGGCTCGGCGACGACCTGCACGGGCGCGGGCGCCTGCGGCATCTCGACCTCCAGCCAGGCCCCGCCGTGCACCCGCTCGGACTTCCCGACCACCGATCCGTCGACCGTGACCTTCCCCGAGGCGGCGAGCTCGGCGGCCTTGGTGCGGGAGAAGCCGAACATGCGGGAGATGACGGCGTCGACGCGCTCGCCCTCCAGGCCGTCGGGCACGGGCAGGGTGCGGATCTCGGGAATGGTGCTCACCCGTCGAGTATGCAGGACCGCACCGACAGCCCCGACCGGCGGCTGTGGATCAGTCCTTGTGGACGGTGCCGTCGGGGTCGAGCCCCTTGAACGAAAGGAGCACGATCAGGATGCCGCCGCACACGATCGCCGAGTCGGCGAGGTTGAAGACCGCGAAGTGCTTGGGGGCGATGAAGTCGACGACCGCACCCTCGAACACGCCAGGCGAGCGGAAGAGGCGGTCGGTGAGGTTGCCGAGCGCGCCGCCGAGCAGCAGGCCGAGCGCGAACGCCCAGGGCAGGCTGTACAGCTTGCGGGCGAGCCGGGCGATGACCACGATCACCGCGGCCGCGATCACCGTGAAGATCACGGTGAAGGCCTCGCCGAAACCGAAGGCGGCGCCCGCGTTGCGGATCGCCTCCAGCCGCAGCCAGTCCCCGACGAGGTCGATCGGCTCGTGGTGCTCCAGCTTGGCGACCACGATCATCTTGCTGATCAGGTCGAGGGCGTACGCGAAGGCGGCCACCGTGAACAGGACGGCGATACGGCGCCCGCCCCTGGGCCGCGCCGTCTGGTCGTGCCCCGGCTCGGCCCCCGCCGCCTCTGGGGTATCCGGCGTACCGATGATGCGCTCCGCCTCTGCCACGTGTGTCCCTCGACCTAGGTGCCTGACTGAGGACGAGGGTACGACACGCCTCCTGGGACCCTCAGTACCGGCGTTCCTGCTTCTGCTTGCACTCCACGCACAGGGTGGCCCGCGGGAAGGCCTGCATCCGTGCCTTGCCGATGGCGTTGCCGCAGTTCTCGCACAGACCGTAGGTGCCGGCGTCGAGCCGTCCCAGGGCGCGCTCGGCCTGCAGGAGCATCTCGCGCGCGTTGGCCGCGAGGGCCATCTCGCTCTCGCGCGTGATGTTCTTCGTCCCGGTGTCGGCCTGGTCGTCGCCCGCGCCGTCCCCGGAGTCCCGCATGAGCCCCACCAGGGACTCCTCGGAGGCGGCGATCTCGGCGCGCAGCCGCAGGACCTCGGCCGTGAGCTCCGCGTGCGCCTCCTCGACCTCCTGCGGCGTCCACGGGTCCTCTCCGGGGCGTACCGCGAGCTCGCCGGGCTCCACCGCGGCGGCACGCGCGTTGGGTAGGGCGGTCTTGGCCGCCGTGGCCGTGCCAGAAGTCTTCTTCGCAACCACCGTCGTGGCTCCCGTCTTATTCGCGGCCTCTGCCGCGCCCGCCTTCTTGGCCGTGCTCTTCTTGGCCGCCCTCTTGGTGAGGGTGCTCTTCCCGGAGGTGCCCTGCCCGGCGTCCCGCTGTGGGGCACCGGCCTCCATGGCGGCCGTCCTGCCGTCCGCGGAGTCCTTCGCGGCCGTCTTCTTGGCCGCGCTCTTCGTCGCGACCGTGCTCTTGGCGACCGCCTTCCTGGCGACCGCCTTCTTCTTGGTGACCGAAGCCTTCCTCGCGACCGGGGCCTTCTGCGTGACCGAGGCCTTGCCGACGCCCTTGGTGGTGTCCGAAGCACCGCCGACCGGTGCCTCGGTGTCCGGTCTTCCGGACGCGCCCCCCTCCTCGGCCGCGGCCTTCCCTGCACCCGCGCGTGTGCTCTTCACGGCCGCCTTCTTCACGGCGCCCTTGGCCGCCGCGGACGGCGCGGCCCGGGTGCTCTTCTTCGCGCCCGCGCCCTTGGCCGCACCACCGGAGACATGCGTGGACCGGCCCGACGCCGACTTCTCTGCGGCGGTCTTCTTCGCCACCATGCCGCGGCCCCTTCACATATTGTGATCTTGCTCGCGAATCGTGCTGGGACGATAAATCGACTTCAGTCCCGCGGCAACGGGGCACGCCGCCCGATCCGCCCGTCCCAGGCCTGCCGGGCAGAAGGCATGCATGCGTTGTGCCCAGCTCCCCGCCGGGTAATCCGCCGGACGGCCCGTCCCGGAATCCCGGGCAGCGGTGCCGCTCCATTCGGGTCACTCCGAGCGCCGCGGCGGCCTCCGCGTCCGGCCCCGGAAAACCGGTCGGCCACTGTCCTCGGGGCGCCGTACACTGGGCGCAGCGAGAAGCGTGGATGGGGACGAGTAGCGGCGTACGCAGCCCAGAGCGACCCGGGGACGGTGGAAGCCCGGGGGCGAGCGCGACGTGAAGATCACCCCGGAGCCGCCGGAAGAAAGCCTTGGACCAGTGGGCTCCGCCCACGGGCCGCAGGGGCTGGTAGACCCGGCATCGCGACCCCAATGAGGGGGCTCACCGACGCACACCACGTGTCGGCGGGCCAAGGAGGGTGGTACCGCGGGAGCGCGTCGAAACCGGCGCACGGACTCTCGTCCCTCCGGACGGAAGGCAGCAAGTCCGCCGGAGGAAGCTCGCTGATGACAACGCCGACATACCGCCAGGTGCCCGCCCAGGTCGACCTGCCCGCGCTGGAGCACGCCGTGCTCGACTTCTGGCGTGAGCAGAAGGTCTTCGCCAAGAGCCTGGAGCAGTCCGAGGGCCGCCCCGAGTGGGTGTTCTACGAGGGCCCGCCCACCGCCAACGGCATGCCGGGCGCCCACCACATCGAGGCACGCGTCTTCAAGGACGTCTTCCCCCGCTTCCGCACCATGCGCGGCTACCACGTGGCCCGCAAGGCCGGCTGGGACTGCCACGGCCTCCCGGTCGAGCTCGCGGTGGAGAAGGAGCTCGGCTTCTCCGGCAAGCAGGACATCGAGACGTACGGCATCGCGGAGTTCAACGACAGGTGCCGCGAGTCCGTGACCCGGCACACCGACGCCTTCGAGGCGCTCACGACCCGCATGGGTTACTGGACCGACCTCCAGGACCCCTACCGCACGATGGACCCGGAGTACATCGAGTCCGTCTGGTGGTCGCTGAAGACGATCTTCGACAAGGGTCTGCTGGTCCAGGACCACCGCGTCGCCCCCTGGTGTCCGCGCTGCGGCACCGGCCTGTCCGACCACGAGCTGGCGCAGGGCTACGAGACGGTCGTGGACCCGTCCGTGTACGTCCGTTTCCCGCTCACCTCCGGTCCGCTCGCCGGTGACGCCGCGCTCCTGGTGTGGACGACGACCCCCTGGACGCTGGTGTCCAACACGGCGGTCGCCGCGCACCCGGAAGTCACCTACGTCGTGGTGACCGACGGCACGGAGAAGCTCGTCGTCGCCGAGCCGCTCGTCGCCAAGTCGCTCGGCGAGGGCTGGGAGACCACCGGCCAGTCCTTCACCGGTGCCGAAATGGAGCGCTGGACCTATCAACGTCCGTTCGAGCTCGTGGAGTTCCCGGCAGAGGCCCACTACGTGGTCAACGCCGAGTACGTCACGACCGAGGACGGTACGGGTCTGGTCCACCAGTCCCCCGCCTTCGGTGAGGACGACCTCAAGGTCTGCCGCGCCTACGGCCTGCCGGTGGTGAACCCGGTCCGCCCCGACGGCACCTTCGAGGAGGACGTCCCTCTCGTGGGCGGCGTCTTCTTCAAGAAGGCGGACGAAAAGCTCACCGAGGACCTTCAGCAGCGCGGCCTCCTCTTCCGGCACATCCCGTACGAGCACAGCTACCCGCACTGCTGGCGCTGCCACACCGCGCTCCTCTACTACGCGCAGCCGTCCTGGTACATCCGCACCACCGCCGCCAAGGACCGGCTCCTCCAGGAGAACGAGAACACCAACTGGTTCCCGGAGACGGTCAAGCACGGCCGCTTCGGCGACTGGCTGCAGAACAACATCGACTGGGCGCTGTCCCGCAACCGCTACTGGGGCACCCCGCTGCCGATCTGGCGCTGCGAGGACGACCACCTCACCGTCGTCGGCTCCCGCGCGGAGCTCACCGAGCTGACCGGCACGGACCATTCCGAACTGGACCCGCACCGCCCGTACATCGACGAGGTCACCTTCGCGTGCCCCCAGTGCGAGAAGACGGCCACGCGCGTGCCGGAGGTCATCGACGCCTGGTACGACTCGGGTTCGATGCCGTTCGCCCAGTGGGGCTACCCGTACAAGAACAAGGAACTGTTCGAGTCCCGCTACCCGGCGCAGTTCATCAGCGAGGCCATCGACCAGACCCGCGGCTGGTTCTACACGCTGATGGCCATCGGCACCCTGGTCTTCGACAAGTCCTCGTACGAGAACGTCGTCTGCCTCGGCCACATCCTCGCCGAGGACGGCCGCAAGATGTCCAAGCACCTGGGCAACACCCTGGAGCCGATCCCGCTGATGGACCGGCACGGCGCCGACGCGGTCCGCTGGTTCATGGCGGCCGGCGGCTCCCCCTGGGCGGCCCGCCGAGTGGGCCACGGCACGATCCAGGAGGTCGTCCGCAAGACGCTCCTCACGTACTGGAACACGGTCGCCTTCCAGGCCCTGTACGCCCGTACGTCGAACTGGGCACCCTCCGCGGCCGACCCGGCCCCGGCCGACCGCCCGGTCCTGGACCGCTGGCTGCTGTCCGAACTGCACGCGCTGACCGACCAGGTGACCCAGTCCCTGGAGGCGTACGACACCCAGCGCGCCGGCAAGCTCCTGTCGGCGTTCGTCGACGACCTGTCCAACTGGTACGTACGACGGTCCCGGCGCCGCTTCTGGCAGGGCGACAAGGCCGCGCTGCGCACCCTGCACGAGGTCGTCGAGACGGTCACCAAGCTGATGGCCCCGCTGACCCCGTTCATCACCGAGCGGGTCTGGCAGGACCTGGTCGTCCCGGTCACCCCGGACGCCCCGGAGTCCGTGCACCTGGCCACCTGGCCGGAGGCGGACCTCACCGCGATCGACCCGGAGCTGTCGAAGCAGATGGTCCTGGTGCGCCGGCTCGTCGAGCTGGGCCGGGCCACGCGCGCGGAGTCGGGCGTGAAGACCCGTCAGCCGCTGTCCCGGGCGCTCATCGCCGCGACCGGCTTCGACGCCCTCGACCGCGAACTGCACGCGCAGATCACGGAGGAGCTGAACGTGAGCTCCCTGGCGTCCCTGAGCGAGGTCGGCGGCAGCCTCGTCGACACCACCGCGAAGGCCAACTTCCGTGCCCTCGGCAAGCGCTTCGGCAAGCGCGTCCAGGACGTGGCCAAGGCCGTCGCCCACGCCGACGCGGCCGCGCTCTCGCTGGCCCTGCGCGAGGGCACAGCGTCGGTCGAGGTCGACGGCGAGACGGTCACGCTGGCGCCCGACGAGGTGATCATCACGGAGACCCCGCGCGAGGGCTGGTCGGTCGCGTCAGACTCGGGCGCGACGGTCGCCCTGGACCTGGAGATCACGGAGGAGCTCCGCCAGGCGGGCCTGGCCCGTGACGCGATCCGCCTGATCCAGGAGGCCCGCAAGAACAGCGGCCTCGACGTGGCCGACCGCATCGCCCTGCGCTGGACGGCGACGGACCCCGCGGTGATCGCGGCCCTGTCCGAGCACAGCTCCCTGATCGCCGACGAGGTCCTGGCGACGGACTTCGCCCAGGGTGAGGCGGACGACACCTACGGCACCCCGTTCACCGACGAGGGCCTGTCCCTGACGTTCCGCCTGCGCAAGGCGTAGGTCCACGCGGAAGGCCCGGTCCCACGGAAAGGGACCGGGCCTTCCGCATGCCCGGGACGTCCACGGACGTACGACACCGTGATCAACACGCGTAAAAGGGCGGGGCCCCGGATCAAAATCCGGGGCCCCGCCCTGAACGCCGCCGACGCCTAAGGCGTACTAGAGGCCGTCAGTTGTCGTCCTCATCGATGAGGAACCCACGCATCGGCGACGGAGCCTGGCCCATCGGGCCGGGACCCTGCGGCCGCACCGGCGCCATCGGCTGGGTCATCGCGGGCGACATCTGCTGCTGACCGCCGTAGGACGGACCGGCCGGCGAAGGGCCGCCACCCATGCCCTGGTTGCCGTAGGACGGGGCGCTCGCGCCCGCCGGAGCCATGGACGGCGCCGGGGACGGCGGCAGCGACGCGGTCGCCGGGGTCCGCGGCGGAGCCAGCGAGTCGTCGGCCTGGGTCTCCAGCTGACGCAGCTGCGACTCGAGGTACGACTTCAGACGCGTGCGGTACTCGCGCTCGAAGCCGCGCAGGTCCTCGACCTTGCGCTCCAGCGTGGCGCGAGCGGACTCCAGGGAGCCCATCGCGACGCGGTGCTTCTCCTGCGCGTCCCGCTCCAGGGCGTCGGCCTTGGCACGGGCGTCCCGCTCAAGACCCTCGGCACGCGAACGCGCCTCGCCGACAATCTTGTTGGCCTCGGAACGGGCCTCGGCGATCGCCTGGTCGGCGGTCTGCTGGGCCAGCGAGAGGACTCGGGCGGCGCTGTCGCCACCGGGGCCCTGACCGGGGCCGCCCATCGGACCGCCCATGGGGCCGCCCATCTGCTGCTGCATGGGATGGCCGCCCATCGTGCCCTGACCCATGGGGCCCTGGCCCATCGGACCCTGGCCCATGGGGCCCTGACCCATCGGACCCTGACCCATGGGGCCCTGACCCTGCGGGCCGCCCTGGCCGCCGGGAGGCAGCTGCGGCGCACCGCTCGGCAGCTGGGGCGGGCCGCCCATGGGGCCGCCCATCTGCTGCGGCGGACCGGATATGCCGGCCGGGACGGGGGCGCCGGGACCGGGCCCACGCATGCCCTGCTGAGGCATACCCTGCTGCTGCATTCCCTGTCCGGGCATACCACCCTGCTGCATACCGCCCTGCTGCATGCCACCTTGTTGCATGCCGCCCTGCTGCATGCCGCCCTGCTGGTCCTGCTCCGGGGGCTTGCGCATGTTCTGCTGGTTCTGCGCAGCGGCGCGCGTGGCCGCGGCCAGCTTGGCGCGCAGGTCCTCGTTCTCGCGGAGCAGGCGGGTCAGTTCGGCTTCGACCTCATCGAGGAAGGCATCGACCTCGTCCTCGTCATAGCCTTCTCGGAGGCGGACGGTCGTGAACTGCTTGTTCCGCACGTCCTCGGGGGTCAACGGCATCTCTTCACCTCAACGTAGTCGTCGGCATTCGGCAAGACCGTATCGTTCACAGCCGGCTCACGACGGAGATCAGGATGTAGACGATGATCATCAGTACGAAGAAGGACAGGTCGAGCGCCACGCCCCCGAGACGCAACGGCGGGATGACCCGCCGCAGAAGCTTGAGTGGTGGATCAGTGACAGTGTAGGTGGCCTCCAGAACGACCACCATCGCCTTGCCGGGTTGCCACGAGCGGGCGAACTGGAAGACGTAGTCCATGACCAACCGGAAGATGAGCACGATGAGGAAACACATCAGCGCGATGTAGACGATCTGAACAACCACGCTCATTGCTGGTGCTTCCCTCTCCCCTGTTTCCGTGCTGCTGGGTACTGCTCGTACTGCTGATTCCGGTCCTGCGTCTCAGCTCTGGTTGAAGAACCCGCCCTCTGCGATGCGGGCCTTGTCCTCCGCCGTGACATCGACGTTAGCAGGCGACAACAGGAACACCTTCTGCGTCACCCGCTCGATGCTGCCGTGAAGACCAAACACCAAACCGGCCGCAAAGTCGACAAGTCGCTTGGCGTCTGTGTCATCCATCTCAGTCAGATTCATGATCACCGGGGTGCCCTCACGGAAGTGTTCCCCGATGGTACGGGCCTCGTTGTAGGTCCGGGGGTGAAGCGTGGTGATCCGGTAAGGCTCTCGTTCGGACACGACCTTGGGCATGATCACCGGTGCGTTCTTCTCCAGGCTTGCGCGCTCTTGTGTGATGGATGCCACGGGCGCGATACGCGCGGGGCGCACCGATTCCGCGGCCGGCGAAGCGGATCGGGACACCGGGTCGCGCGGTGCCGCAGAGTGCACAACTCTGACCGATTCGTCCCTTTCGGGCTGAAGTGCCTGATGGGACTGGTGTGACGGCTCGTGCCGTCGGCGGTCCCTCTCGAGCTCCGGGTCGAGTTCGGGCTCGAAGTCGTCGTCGGGGTCAAACCCGCGGCCGTCGTACCCGTCGTCCTCCACGAGGCCGAGGTAGACCGCCATCTTGCGCATCGCGCCGGCCATTCTCTGAGTCCTCCGCTCTGTGGTGGATCGGCTGACGACTGCCAAGTGCCCGCGATCCACGAGGTCGTTACGACCGCCCTCCGGCGGTAATGACCATATTTTCTGCTGTGGTCCGACTTCCTGGCGACGTTACCCGAGCCTGGGACGGACTCCGAGTACCGCGGTGCCGACGCGTACATGTGTCGCCCCTGCCGCCACGGCCTGTTCGAGGTCCGCACTCATCCCTGCGGAGACCATGTTCGCAGCCGGATGAGATCGGCGCAGGTCGGTCGACAAATCCATCAACCGCTCGAATGCCGCCTGTTCGCGTCCCGCGTACTCACCGGTGAGCGGAGCGACGGTCATCAGCCCGTCGAGCCGCAGCCCCGGGGCGCGCGCCACGAGTCCGGCCAACTCCTCGATCCCGCCCGGCGCCACACCACCCCGCTCCCCGCGCTCGCTCGCCCCTGCGTCCAGCGCGACCTGGATGAGGCATCCCACCTCGCGCCCGACCTTCACGGCCTCCTTCGAGAGGGCCGTCACCAACTTCGAACGATCGACGGACTGCACAAGATCCGCGTAGCCGACCACGGATCGCACTTTGTTGGTCTGCAACTGGCCAACAAAGTGCCAAGTCAGCGGCAGATCCGAGCATTCGGCGGCCTTGGGCGCCGCGTCCTGGTCCTTGTTCTCGGCGACGTGCCGCACGCCGAGCTCCGAAAGGATCCGTACATCGCTCGCGGGGTAGGTCTTGGTGACCACGATGAGGGTCACCTCCTCCCGCTTGCGCTCGACGTCCGCGCACGCGGCGGCGATGCGCTCCTCCACTTTCGCCAGGTTCGCGGCGAGTTCGTCCCTGCGGTCTGTCATGTCCCGTCAGCCCAGCCAGACATATCCCGCGAGTCGCCCCGTGGTGCGATCGCGGCGGTACGAGAAGTGGTCGCCCGACTCGAGCGTGCAGACCGGCGACCGGCGTCGGTCGCGCACCCCCAGCCGGTCGAGTTGCGCGTGCACTCCGGCGGTCACGTCGACCGCGGGTGTGCCCCAACTCGTCTCGGCGTGCGCCGCGGGCTCGACGGCGGCGACGTCGGCGCGCATCGGCTCGGGCACTTCGTAGCACCTGCCGCAGACCGCGGGTCCGGTGCGGGCGACGATCCGGGCGGGGTCGGCGCCGAGTTCCGTCATCGCGCGCAGCGCGGCGGGGACGACTCCGGCGATCATGCCGGGCCGGCCCGCGTGGGCCGCCGCGGCGATCCCGGCGACCGGGTCGGCGAGCAGGACGGGCACGCAGTCCGCGGTGAGGACGGCGAGGGCGAGGCCGCGTTCGGCGGTGACGATCGCGTCCACCTCCGGCACCTTCCTCTCGCCCCACGGCGCGGAGACCTCCACGACGTCCGCCCCGTGCACCTGGTTCATCCAGACCACCTGCGTGGGATCGAGTCCCAGTGACTTGGCGGCCAGTTCACGATTGGTCCCCACGGCCTCCAGGTCGTCGCCGACCGCCCCGCCGAGGTTGAGCTCCTCATACGGAGCGGCGCTCACCCCGCCCCACCTGTCGGTGAAGGCGAAGTGCGCGCCGCTCACGCTCTCGCGCTGTCCTATCACTTCAGGAAGTCCGGCACGTCCAGTTCCTCGGCCGCGCTGTCGGAGTAGGTCCGCGACGGCGGGACCGGCGGGGCGACCGGGAGGTCGGCGACCGGCTCGGGCGCGGGCTCCGGGTCCTCCTTCGGCGTGACGCTGCCGAGCGAGCCGAAGGACGGGCGGCTCTCGGTCTGCCGTACCGGAGTGGGCTCCTCGCGGCGGGCCGACGCCGAGGACGAACCCATGACGGTCTCCCGGCGGGTCGGCGGCTGCCCCCCGTCGAAGCCGGCGGCGATCACGGTGACGCGGACCTCGTCGCCGAGGGCGTCGTCGATGACCGCGCCGAAGATGATGTTGGCCTCCGGGTGCGCGGCCTCGCTGACCAGCTGGGCCGCTTCGTTGATCTCGAACAGGCCGAGGTCGGAGCCGCCGGAGATGGAGAGCAGCACACCGCGGGCGCCGTCGATGGACGCCTCCAGGAGCGGCGAGGAGATCGCCATCTCGGCTGCGGCCACCGCGCGGTCGTCGCCGCGGGCCGAGCCGATGCCCATGAGAGCCGAACCGGCCTCGGACATGACCGACTTGACGTCGGCGAAGTCGAGGTTGATCAGACCGGGGGTGGTGATCAGGTCGGTGATGCCCTGGACGCCGGACAGGAGGACCTGGTCGGCCGACTTGAAGGCGTCGAGCACCGAGACCTGGCGGTCCGAGATGGACAGCAGCCGGTCGTTGGGGATGACGATGAGGGTGTCGACCTCTTCGCGGAGTTCCGCGATGCCGTCCTCGGCCTGGTTGGCCCGGCGCCGTCCCTCGAAGGTGAACGGACGGGTGACCACGCCGATGGTGAGGGCGCCGAGGGTGCGGGCGATGTTGGCCACGACGGGCGCGCCGCCGGTGCCGGTGCCGCCGCCCTCGCCGGCCGTCACGAAGACCATGTCGGCCCCCTTGAGGACCTCCTCGATCTCCTCGCGGTGATCCTCGGCGGCCTTGCGGCCGACGGCCGGGTTGGCTCCGGCGCCGAGTCCGCGGGTGAGTTCACGGCCGACGTCGAGCTTGACGTCGGCGTCGCTCATCAACAGCGCCTGCGCGTCGGTGTTGATGGCGATGAACTCGACGCCCTTGAGACCGACCTCGATCATCCGGTTGATGGCATTGACACCACCGCCGCCGACACCGATGACTTTGATGACTGCGAGGTAGTTCTGCGGTGCTGCCACGTCGAAGGCCTCTCGCCTCGAGTTACGTGTCGTCGCTTCGCGGGTGAGTGCGATCCGACGACTGATGCCGAATGGGACGGTCCGTAGCGCCGACCCGAACCCTAACGCTGAAGTTTAGGGTTACCAGTGTGTCTGTTCTCTGGAGTCTTCCGAACAGGACACTAAGTCGACAAGTGGCGCACGTTCAACGAACACGCCGAACCTCCCGTTTTTCTTTTCACCCTATGTGATCAGCCATAGCCGTGCCCAACCAGGGTGTTGGCCTGCGCTGATGTGCGTCAACTCCCTGATGACACAGGGGCGGTGGGAGCGCTGACATCGAAGTACCGCGCATCGGGGGTGGCTTTCAGGAGAGCCGTGAGGGTGCGCGCCTTCGCGGCACCCTTCTCTCCACTGCCCCAGGCGACGGTCCGGCCGTCGGTCAACTCCAGCGAGATGTCGTCGTACGAACGCACCTTGACGGAACGGGTCGCGCGGGCGACGACGGCCGGAATGTCACCCGCCACACGCACCGCTTCGCGCACGAGCCGGCTCTCGCCGAATCGGCGCAGGCTCGCGGCGCGGGAACCCGGCTGAGAGAGCGTCAATTCCAGTGCGGGGACGCCTTTCGGGGCCTGGGAAACCGTGGCGAATCGGACACCTTCATCGTCCACTTCGACAAACTTTCCGCCCTTTTGGACAAGCAGAACCGGAGTACGCTCGGTCACTTTCAGCCCGATTCCGTGGGGCCAGGAACGGGTCACATCAACCGCGTCAATTCGGGGCAATTTCCGGCGCAGTCGCGCCTCGATCGTGTCGGTGTCGACGGAAATCAACGGGGATCCGACCGGTACGTCGGCGGCCTCGCGCACCTGCTCCGGAGTCAGCACGTCGGTTCCCGAGACCGACACCCGTTCGACGCGCAGCCACTGGGAGCCGTACAACAGCCAGACGGAGCCCGCGGAAAGAAGCACGAGCGCCACGGCGAGGATGATGATCGTACGAAGTCGACGCACCCTCAACCGACGGACGGGAGGCGGGCCGGACGACTCCTGCTGGCGTTCACCGCGCTCGGCGGTTGTCGATCCGGCCACGCTTCCTGCCCTCCGTACACGGGTCCTAACGGCGATGCGAGGCGATCGCCTCGTACACCATGCCGACGAGCAGTTCGTCGGCGTCCCGGCGGCCGAACTCGGCGGCAGCGCGGGACATCTCGTACAACCGGTGCGGGTCGGCGAGCACGGGCAGGACGTGGCCCCGTACCCAGTCGGGCGTCAGTTCCGCGTCGTCGACCAGCACTCCGCCGCCGGCCTTGACCACCGGCTGGGCGTTCAGCCGCTGTTCGCCGTTGCCGATGGGCAGCGGGACATAGGCGGCCGGGAGCCCGACGGCGGAGAGTTCGGCGACGGTCATCGCGCCCGCGCGGCAGAGCATCATGTCGGCCGCGGCGTACGCGAGGTCCATCCGGTCCAGGTAACTTACCGGGATGTACGGGGGCATTCCCGGCATCTGCTGTACATGCGGCAGTTCGTTCTTCGGGCCGACCGCGTGCAGGATCTGGATCCCGGCCTGCTGGAGCCAGGGCGCGACCTGCTGGACGACCTCGTTCAGGCGCCGCGCGCCCTGCGAGCCGCCGGAGACCAGCAGGGTCGGCAGGTTGGGGTCGAGGCCGAACGCGTGCCGGGCCTCGGGCCGGACGGCGGCCCGGTCCAGGGTGGCGATGGAGTAGCGCAGCGGGATCCCGATGTAGCGGGAGTTGCGCAGCTTGCTGTCCGGCGTGGCGACGGCGACCTGGGCGGCGTACCGGGAGCCGATCTTGTTGGCCAGACCGGGGCGGGCGTTGGCCTCGTGGACCACGATGGGCACCCCTAGGCGCTTGGCGGCGAGATAGCCGGGCAGCGCCACGTAGCCGCCGAAGCCGACGACGGCGTCGGCCTTGGTGCGCTCCAGGATCTGCTCGGTGGCCTTGATCGTGCCCCGCAGCCGGCCCGGGACGGTGATCAGCTCGGGGGTGGGCTTACGGGGCAGCGGGACGGCCGGGATGAGCGCGAGCTCGTAGCCCCGCTGTGGGACGAGCTTGGTCTCCAGCCCCCGTTCCGTGCCCAGAGCCGTGATCCCCACGCTCGGGTCCTGCCTGCGCAGGGCATCCGCGAGGGCGAGCGCCGGCTCGATGTGGCCGGCGGTCCCCCCACCGGCGAGTACGACATGCACCGAAATTCACCGCTCTCCGGACGAACGCGCCACCGGGGCGCGCCGTCGCATCGTGTTCCATCTCCGAGGCCCCCGTGCCGGCACGGGAGCTCCCGCCCGCTTTCTGCCGAAGCGAGGTTGCCGCATCGACAGCGCCGCCCGCGCGGCGGGGTCGTCACGCGCGAACGCGATCAACAGCCCGACGGCGAACATGGTCGGCAGCAGGGCGGAACCTCCGTAGGAGAACAGCGGGAGCGGGACGCCGGCGATCGGCAGCAGGCCGAGCACCGCACCGATGTTGATCACCGCCTGAGCGGTGATCCAGGTGGTCACGCCACCCGCGGCATACCTGACGAAGGGATCCTCCGTGCGTCCGGCCACGCGGATACCCGCATAGCCTAGAGCCGCGAAGAGGGCGAGCACCGACAGCGTCCCCGCGAGGCCCAGTTCCTCACCGGTGACGGCGAAGATGAAGTCGGTGTGGGCTTCGGGTAGTTGGCCCCATTTCTCCACACTCGCCCCGAGCCCGGAACCGAAGATTCCGCCCGAGGCGAGCGCATAGATGCCATGCACGGCCTGCCAGCAGTCGGCGCCGCCGGACCTGGGCTCGGTGGCACCGATGCAGGCGAGCCGGGCCATGCGGTTCGGGCTGGTCTTGATGAGGATCACACCGATGAGGGCGGCGACCGACAGCACTCCGACGAACAGCCGGGTCGGCGCCCCCGCCAGCCACAGCAGGCCGAACAGGATCGCCGTCAGGATGATCGCCGTGCCCATGTCGCCGCCGAGCATGATCAGCCCGAGCAGCAGGAAGGCGACCGGCACGAGCGGCACCAGCATGTGCTTCCACTGGGTCAGCAGCTTCTTGTCCTGCTTGCGGGCGAGCAGGTCGGCCGCCCACAGCACGAGGGCGAGCTTGCCGAACTCGCTGGGCTGGATCTGGAAGGAGCCGCCGAGCGAGATCCAGTTCTGGTTGCCGTTGACCGACATCCCTATCCCCGGCACCTGCACGAGCGCCATCAGGAAGACCGCGCCCGCGAGGATCGGATAGGCGAGCGCGCGGTGCAGCTTGACCGGCATCCGCGAGGCGACCAGCAGCAGGACGCCGCCGATGACGGCGGCCAGGAACTGTTTGCGGAAGAAGAAGGATCCGGGCAACGACATCTGCAGGGCCGTGATCTGCGAGGCCGAGTAGACCATCACCAGGCCGAGCACGGTGATCAGCAGACTGCCGCCGAGGATCAGGTAGTAGGCCGTCAGCGGCCGGTCCCAGGCGCGCCTGGCGTTGCCGTACAGCCGTCGTACGGGGTTGTCGCGGGGCGGCCGGGAGACGGCGGGACGGCGGGGCGCCCGCTGCACGGGCGGCCTGCCGGTACGGCTGGTGGGCATCAACGCCTCCGCTACGTCGGTCAGGAGCCGAGTTCGCGAACCGCCTCCGCGAACGCGTCACCGCGCTTGTTGTAGTTGGCGAACATGTCCATCGAGGCGCAGGCCGGTGCCAGCAGCACCGTGTCACCTGCGACGGCGAGGCGCGAAGCCTCCTGGACAGCCGCGAGCATCGCCCCAGTGTCGGTCCGGTCGAGGTCGACCACGGGTACTTGCGGGGCGTGTCGCGCGAGGGCTTCACGGATCAGGGCGCGGTCCCGGCCGATGAGAACGACACCGCGAAGGCGCTTTGCCGACTTGGTGACCAGCTCGTCGAAGGTCGCGCCCTTGGCGAGCCCGCCCGCGATCCACACGATCGACTCGTACGCCGCCAACGAGGCTTCCGCCGCGTGGGTGTTGGTGGCCTTGGAGTCGTCGACGTACGCGACCTCGGCCACGTCGGCCACGTGGGCGATGCGGTGGGCGTCCGGGGTGAAGTTCCGCAGCCCGTCCCGTACGGCCCTTGCGGGCACCCCGAAAGCGCGTGCGAGGGCCGCCGCCGCGAGGGCGTTGGCGATGTTGTGCGGAGCCGGCGGGTTGACGTCGGAGACCTCGGCGAGTTCCTGGGCGTTCTTCTGCCGGTTCTCGACGAAGGCACGGTCGACCAGGATGCCCTCCACGACGCCGAGTTGGGAGGGCCCGGGAGTGCCGAGGGTGAAGCCGACGGCCCTGCAGCCCTCCTCGACGTCCGCCTCGCGCACCAGGTCCTCGGTGGCCTTGTCGGCGACGTTGTAGACGCAGGCGACCCGATTGCCCTCGTAGATGCGGCCCTTGTCGGCGGCGTACGCCTCCATGGAGCCGTGCCAGTCGAGATGGTCCGGCGCCAGGTTCAGGACGGCGGCGGAGTGGGCGCGCAGAGAGGGCGCCCAGTGGAGCTGATAGCTCGACAACTCGACGGCCAGGACGTCGTACTGCTCGTCGCCGAGCACCGCGTCCAGCACCGAGACGCCGATGTTGCCGACGGCGGCGGTGCGCAGGCCCGCCGCCGCAAGGATCGACGCCAGCATCTGGGTGGTGGTCGTCTTGCCGTTGGTGCCGGTGATCGCGAGCCAGGGGGCCGCGTCGGGGCCCCTGAGCCGCCAGGCGAGTTCGACGTCGCCCCAGATCTCCAGGCCGGCTTCACGGGCCGCCGTGAAGAGCGGCTTGTCCGGCTTCCAGCCCGGAGCGGTGACGACGAGTTCGGCGCCGTCGGGCAGGGTCGCGCCGTCACCGAGGCGCACGGTGATGCCCAGCGCCTCCAACTCGGCGGCCTGCTCACGCGCGCGTGCGTCGTCGCCGTCGTTGACGACCGTGACGTTCGCCCCGCGCGCGTGCAGCGCCTTGGCCGCCGGGAGCCCGGAGACACCGAGCCCGGCGACGGTGACGTGCTTGCCCTGCCAGTCGACGGGCGCCGAGGAGGTCACTTTTCTGCTGCCCATCCCGCGTAGAAGAGACCCAGTCCGACGATCACGCAGATGCCCTGGATGATCCAGAAGCGGACCACGATGAGGACTTCGGACCAGCCCTTGAGTTCGAAGTGGTGCTGGAGGGGCGCCATGCGGAAGACCCGCTTGCCGGTCAGCTTGAAGGAGCCGACCTGGATGACGACCGACATGGTGATGAGGACGAACAGACCGCCCATGATGGCGACCAGGAGCTCCGTGCGGGACACGATCGCCAGCCCCGTGAGGACACCGCCGAGGGCGAGCGAACCGGTGTCGCCCATGAAGATCTTGGCCGGCGAGGTGTTCCACCACAGGAAGCCCAGGCAGGCGCCCATCAGAGCGGAGGCGATCACCGCGAGGTCGAGCGGATCGCGCACCTCGTAGCAGGCGTTCGGGTTGGTCAGGGTCTGCGCGTTGGCGCAGGACTCCTGGAACTGCCAGACGCCGATGAACGTGTACGCGCCGAAGACCAGCACCGAGGCACCGGTGGCCAGGCCGTCCAGACCGTCCGTCAGATTCACGCCGTTCGACATCGCGAGGATCATGAACAGCGCCCAGACCACGAAAAGGATCGGGCCGATCTTCCAGCCGAAGTCGGTGATGAACGACAGCCGCGTCGAGGCCGGGGTGTTGCCGTGGACGTCCGGGAACATCAGCGCGAGCACCGCGAAGCTGATGCCGACGATCAGTTGGCCGGCCATCTTCGCCTTGGCCCGAAGACCCAGCGAACGCCTCTTGACGATCTTGATGTAGTCGTCGAGGAAACCGACCAGGCCCATGCCGCACATCAGGCCGAGCACCAGCAGGCCCGAGTAGGTCGGGGGGTAGCCGGTGATGACCTTGGACAGGAAGTAGGCGGCGACCGTCGCGGAGATGAAGGCGATACCGCCCATCGTCGGCGTACCGCGCTTGCTGCCGTGCGAGCGCGGGCCGTCGTCCCGGATGTACTGGCCGTAACCCTTGCGCGCGAGCAGCTTGATCAGCAGCGGGGTGCCGACCAGGGTCAGAAAGAGGCCGATGACTCCTGAGAACAGGATCTGCTTCATCATCGGGCGGCAACCTCACCCTCGGCGTCGAGCAGCGCCTGGGCGACGCTCTCCAGGCCGACCGAACGGGACGCCTTCACGAGGACGACGTCTCCCGGGCGCAATTCACTGCGCAGCAGGTCGACCGCCGCCTGTGCGTCGGACACGTGCACCGACTCCTCACCCCACGAACCCTCGTTATATGCGCCCAGTTGCAGCCAGGACGCTTCCCTGCCCCCGACCGCGACGAGCTTGCCGACATTGAGCCGGACGGCGAGCCGTCCGACCGCGTCGTGCTCGGCGAGCGCCTCGTCCCCGAGCTCGGCCATCTTGCCGAGCACCGCCCAGGTCCGCCGCCCCCTGCCCATGGCCGCGAGCGCGCGCAAGGCCGCTCGCATGGACTCGGGGTTCGCGTTGTAGGCGTCGTTGACGATGGTCACGCCGTCCGGGCGCTCGGTGACCTCCATACGCCAGCGGGAGAGGGAGCCCGCCTCGGAGAGCGCGGTGGCGATCTCACTTGCGGACATGCCCAGCTCATGGGCGACGGCGGCCGCGGCGAGCGCGTTCGACACGTGGTGCTCACCGTACAGGCGCATGGTCACTTCGCTTGCACCGGAGGGTGTGCGAAGGCTGAAGGCGGGCTGTCCGCTGTCCGTGAGTCGCACGTTCTCGGCGCGTACGTCCGCTTCGCCGGACTCTCCGAAAAGGATCACCTTCGCCTTCGTACGGGATGCCATGGCCCGTACGAGGGGATCGTCGGCATTGAGGATCGCGGTGCCGCCGTCCTGTGACGACGGAAGCGCCTCCACGAGTTCGCCCTTGGCCTGCGCGATCTGCTCGCGGCCGCCGAACTCGCCGATGTGGGCGGTGCCGACGTTGAGGACGAGGCCGACCTTCGGGGGCGTCAGATCCGTGAGGTAGCTGATGTGGCCGATGCCGCGGGCACCCATCTCCAGGACGAGGAACTGGGTCTCCTCGGTGGCGGTGAGCGCGGTGAGCGGCAGCCCGATCTCGTTGTTGAGCGAGCCCGGCGTGAAGACCGTCGGCGCCTTGCTGCGGAGCACCTGGGCGATCAGGTCCTTGGTGCTGGTCTTGCCTGCCGAGCCGGTGAGGGCGACCAGGGTCGCGCCGAGCCGCCGTACGACATGACGCGCGAGGGCGCCGAGAGCCGTCTGGACGTCCTGGACGACGATCGCGGGGACCCCGACGGGGCGCTGGGCCAGTACGGCCACCGCGCCCGCCCGGACGGCCTGCTCCGCGTAGTCGTGGCCGTCGACGTGCTCCCCCACGAAGGCGGCGAACAGAGAGCCGTCCTTCACCTGCCGGGAGTCGATGACGACGGGCCCGTGCACCTGCACCGACGGATCCGGTATGTCGTGCGTCTGCCCGCCGACGACTGAGGCGATCTCGGCGAGAGAGAGGGCGATCACAAGTTCATCCCTGGGTCTGCTGGATGGCTTCTCGAAGCACCTGGCGGTCGTCGAAGGGACGGACCACCCCGGCGATGTCCTGGCCCTGCTCGTGGCCCTTCCCGGCGACCAGTACGGTGTCGCCCGGCCGCGCGCGGGCCACGGCCGCGGCGATCGCGGCCGCCCGGTCCTCGAAGACCTGGACCTCGCCGCGCTCGTGTACTGGCACGGACGCCGCGCCCTCGAGCATGGTTGCGAGGATCGAGAGGGGATCCTCGGAGCGGGGGTTGTCGGAGGTCAGTACGGCGGTGTCGGCGAGGCGGGCCGCGGCGGCGCCCATGGGCCCGCGCTTGGTCCGGTCCCGGTCGCCTCCGCAGCCCAGCACGATGTGCACCTTGCCCTCGGTGACCTTGCGGAGCGCCCTGAGGACCGACTCGACGGCGTCCGTCTTGTGGGCGTAGTCCACGACCGCGAGATAGGGCTGTCCGGCGTCCACGCGCTCCAGGCGGCCCGGTACACCCGGCACCGCGGCGACGCCGTCGGCGGCGGTCTGCGGGTCGAGTCCCGCGGTGGCGAGGGCGACGATCGCGGCGAGCGAGTTCGCCACGTTGAAGGGGCCCGCGAGCGGTGACCGGGCGGTGATCCGCTCGTCCTTGGGGCCGATCACCGTGAACGTCGAGTCCATGGGCCCGACCTGGACGTCCGTGGCACGCCAGTCGGCGTCGGGGTGGCCCTCGGCGGAGAAGGTGACGACCGGGACCGTGGCTTCCTCGACGAGCCGCCGGCCGTACTCGTCGTCGAAGTTGACGACGCCGATACGGCTGCGTTTCGGCGTGAACAGCTGCGCCTTGGCCTGGAAGTAGTCCTCCATGCCGGAGTGGAACTCCATGTGTTCCGGGCTGAGGTTGGTGAAGACGCCGATGTCGAAGACGCAGCCGTCGACCCGGCCGAGGACCAGCGCGTGGCTGGAGACCTCCATGGCGACCGCCTCCACCCCGCGCTCGCGCATGACCGCGAACAGGGCCTGGAGATCGGTGGCTTCGGGCGTGGTGCGCTCCGACTTGATGCGCTCGTCGCCGATGCGCGTCTCGACGGTGCCGATGAGCCCCGTGCTGCGGGAGGTCTTCAGGCCGCCCTCGACGAGATACGCCGTCGTGGTCTTGCCGGAGGTGCCGGTGATGCCGATCTGGAGCAGGTCGGCGCCGGGGCGGCCGTAGATGGTGGTCGCCAGTTCGCCCATCCGCGCGCGGGGGTCGTCGACGACCAGTGCCGGAAGTCCGCTCGCGGCGGCGCGCTCGGCGCCGGCCGGGTCGGTCAGCACCGCGACCGCGCCGAGGCCGACGGCCTGGGTGACGAAGTCGGCGCCGTGCAGGCGGGCGCCCGGGAGGGCGGCGTACAGGTCGCCGGGGCGCACCGCGCGCGAGTCATGGGTGATGCCCGTGACCTGCGCGGCACTGTCCGGCGTGGCGGCACCCAGCTGATCGGCGAGCTCCGCGAGGGGTGTTGCGGAGACCCGGACCGGCCGGGGCGGTCCCGGATATGTCACGGGTGCGCCCTTCTGGGTGGTTTGGGACTGATCAGGGTGTGGCACGGCGGTGAGCGTACCGGGCGCACCCGCCTCGGGGCGAAGCGAGGGGCGCGGGGTGCTCTGGTTCCCGGAATCGGAGGTGATCGTCGTCACGAGGTGGTTCCTGGTGGCCTTTCGAGGTGCTGACGGGATGCCGCTGAGGCGCTGATCAGGGCGTGTAGGTGACGGGCAGGTTCGCGGCCTTCGCCCCCGTGGGCGGGACCTGGAGGGTCTTCAGGGCGAACTCCATGACCTGCTTGTAGACGGGTCCGCAGATCTGGCCGCCGAAGTAACTGCCCTTGGTGGCGTTCTGGATGGCGCAGTAGACGGTGATGCGGGGCTTGTCGGCGGGCGCGAAGCCGGCGAACGACGAGGTGTAGCCCTTGTACTTGCCGGTGGCCGGATCCACGCGGTTGGCCGTACCCGTCTTGCCCGCGACCCGGTAGCCGGGGATGCGCGCCTTGCCGCCGGTGCCCTCCTGGTCGTCCACGACCGACTCCAGCATCTTGGCGAGCGTCCTGGCCGTCTTCGCGCTGACGACCCTTGTCTGCTTGGGGGTCGCGGCGGGGGTGAAGCGTCCGTCGGGCCCCTTCGTGCCGCGTACGAGCGTGGGTTCGACGCGGACTCCGCCGTTGGCGATCGTCGAGTAGACGGACGCGGCCTGCATCGCGTTGAGGGACACGCCCTGGCCGAAAGGAATCGTGAACTGCTGCGAGGTCGACCAGTCGGCGGGCTTGGCGAGGATGCCCGGGGTCTCGCCGGGGAAGTCGAGTCCGCTGTACCTGCCGAGGCCGAACTTGCGCAGGTACGAGTAGAGGACCTGGTTGGCCTGTGCCTGGGTCTTGCCGAGCTGTCCGGTGGCCAGGATGGTGCCGATGTTGCTGGACTTGGCGAGCACGCCGTTGAGCGTGAGGTACCAGGTCGCGTGGTCGATGTCGTCCTTGAAGAGCCGGTCGCCGCGGTGCAGGCGGTTGGGCACGATCACATGCGTCAGCGGGGTGGCAACGCCCTGTTCCAGTACCGCGGCCATCGACATGACCTTGGCGGTGGAACCGGGCTCGTAGGCGTCCTGGAGGGCCGCGTTGCCCATGTTCACCGAGCTGGCCCTGGACAGGTCGTTGGGGTCGAAGCCGGGCGCGTTGGCCATGGCGAGGACCTGGCCGGTCTGCGTGTCCTGCACTATCACGTACCCGCGGTCCGCACCGGACTCCTTCACCTGGTCGGTGATGGCCTGCTGGGCGGCCCACTGGATGTCGCGGTCGATGGTGAGCTCGACGTCGCTGCCGGGTACCGCCGGGGTCTCGGTGGAGCCCACGGTGGGCACCTGGCGGCCGCCGGACTGGGCGTAGCGGATCTTGCCGTCCTTGCCGGCCAGCAGGGTGTTCAGCTGCTGCTCGACCCCGCCGCCGCCCTTGCCGTCGGCGTTGACCCAGCCCAGTATCCCGGCGGCGAGATCGCCGTTGGGGTACACGCGTTTGGTCGTCGGCACGGACAGGACGCCGGCGAGGACGTTGGCCGTGCCGGGGTCGGTCTCCGCCTTGGTCGACAGCGCGGTCCTGAGGTCCTTGATCTGCTTCCAGACCTGCGGGGTCCGGCGGTTCGCGAGCAGGACGTAGCGGAGCTTCTTGTCCTTGGGCCGCAGCTTTTTCACGATCGTCTCCTGGTCCTGCCCCAGGATCGGGGCGAGCAGGGCGGCGGCCTGTTCGGGGCCGTCATCGATCTTCAGCTGCTTGCGGGTGAACAGCGTGGGGTCGGCCGTGATGTCGTACGCGTCCTCGCTGGTCGCGAGGGCCACGCCGTCGCGGTCGGTGATCCCGCCGCGCTCGGCGGCCAGCGTGTAGCCGACGTACCGGTTCTGCTCGGCCTTGGCGGCATAGGTGCTGGCGTCGACCGCCTGCACCTGGAGCAGTCGTACGACGAAGGCGCTCAGCACGAGGGTCAGCGCGAGGCCGACCAGGCGCAGCCGGGGGCGGGGGCTGCCCAGGCGGATGGTCTTGGGCGCCGCGGAGCGGGGCGCCGCCGGGCGGCGGGCCGGGCGGGCTCCGGGACCCGGGCGCGGCCGGCCGACAGGGCGGGCGGAGCGCTCGGGGCGCGCGGGTCCGGGCACGCGGCGGCGCGGCGGTTGCCTGCCGAAATCGTCGGACACTTCCGTCACCTGCCGGGGGTCGGGGTCGGGTTCGTGGAGGGCGGCGTTTCGGAGGGGGCGGTCTCCGGGGCCGGTACGGCGGATTCGGGGGTCACGGCGGCCTCGGGGGCCTGCGACAGGGCGTCCGTCGGTGTGGGACTCGCCGCCGGCGTCGGGACGGCCGCGTTGGCGATCGCCTCGGGCGCGAGGACGAGCGGCATCCGCGCGGAGGCCGATTCGGCGCCGGAGGCGGGGGACGGGACACCCTTGACGGTGCCGTCGGGGTCGAGGAAGGCCGGGTCCCCGCCGGGCACCATGCCGAGTTCACGGGCGCGGCGCACGAGGGCCTCGGGCGCGGAGTAGGCGTCGATGTCCCGCTGGAGGGCCTGTTGCTCGTCGGTGAGGCTCTTCGTGTCCTTCTGGAGGTCGCTGAGCTTGAACGACCCCTCGCTGAGCGCGGAGTTCAGCACCAGCAGCCCGATGAGGCCGCCGCCGAGAAGCAGGACCACGAGGAGCACGAAGGGGGTGCGGGCCGCCTGTCCGGGGCTCGCCGTGCCGGGGAAGAGGCGTGCGAGCCGGGCCGCCCTCCCTCTCAGTTCGGGTTTCCTACTCACACGTCCTCCAGTGAGTCCGGTTTCCCGACTCACTCACACCCGTCACGCGCCTCATGCACTTCACTCGATGGACTCCCTGATTCGCTCGGCGCCCCTGCAGCGCGCCGGTGCGGCCCGCCGGTTCTCGGCGACCTCTTCCTCCGTGGGAAGTTCGGCACCGCGCGTGAGCAGCTTGAGCCGGGGCTGGTAACGCTCGGGTACGACGGGCAGTCCGGGCGGGGCGGTGGTGGCGGCGCCGGCCGCGAAGACCTGCTTGACCAGCCGGTCCTCCAGCGAGTGGTACGACAGCACGGCGATCCGGCCGCCGACGGCCAGCGACTTCACCGCGGCCGGGATGGCCCGCTCCAGGACGGAGAGTTCGCCGTTGACCTCGATGCGCAGGGCCTGGAAGGTGCGCTTGGCCGGGTTGCCGCCGGTCCGCTTGGCGGCCTGCGGCAGGGAGTCCCGGATCAGTTCGACGAGCCGCGCGCTGTGCGAGAACGGCTCCTTGTCGCGCTCGCGCACGACCGCGGACACGATCCGCTTGGCCTGCTTCTCCTCGCCGTACGCTCTGAGGATCCGCACGAGTTCACCCGGCGGGTAGGTGTTGAGGACCTCGGCGGCGCTCATGCCGGTCGTCTGGTCCATGCGCATGTCGAGCGGCGCGTCCTGGGCGTAGGCGAACCCGCGGTCGGCCTCGTCGAGCTGCATGGAGGAGACGCCGAGGTCGAACAGGACGCCCTGCACGCGCGCGATACCGAGCCTGTCGAGGACGTCCGGGAGTTCGTCGTAGACCGCGTGCACCAGGGTCGCGCGCTCGCCGAAGGGCGCGAGCCGCTCGCCGGACAGGCGCAGGGCCTCCTTGTCCCGGTCCAGGGCGACGAGCCGGGCCTCGGGGAACCGCTGGAGCAGGGCCTCGCTGTGGCCGCCGAGGCCGAGCGTGCAGTCGACGACCACCGCTCCGGGCCGCTCCAGGGCGGGGGCCAACAGGTCCAGGCACCGCTGGAGCATCACCGGGACGTGTCGACTCTGGCTCAAGGGGCCCTCTCAGGTCCGGCGGGCGGTGCGCACCGCCGGTTACCTCGCGCTCCCCCGGCACGCGGGGCCCCGGTGAAGGGGAGGCCTGCCGGCGCCGGAAGCGTCAGCCGACCGGGAGCGGGAGGAGGCCGAGCCGTACGTACGCGCCGCGCACGTGGGGAGACCGTCCGTGCGTGAGCCGGGGGCCTCCGGGGAGTGTCAGCAAGGAGGCCTCGCCTCCCGCTTCGCGTCACTTTAGTCCACGGGGTCTCGCGGTCAATCAACCGGCCTGCGCGTCGCGCAGCGGTCCGGACCCGAAGCGACGAGAGGACGGAAAACACCCGTTCGGGCGCACCCGACGGCCTGTGTGGGTTACCTCACACAGAGGACGTGATGACGCTCTTTTTCCCTTCTCACGGCAGGACCGGGAGCCCCGTGACCAGTACCGTCATGGTTATGACGACTTCCGCATCCGTTCCCACCGAAGGCGCCATATCCCGCGACGGCACCGTGACCGACCGCCTGGTCGACGCCAACGAGCGTTACGCCGCCGCGTTCACCGACCCCGGTATGGACGCCCGCCCGGTCCTGCACGTCGCCGTCGTGGCCTGCATGGACGCCCGTCTCGACCTGCACGCCGCGCTCGGCCTGGAGCTCGGCGACTGCCACACCATCCGCAACGCGGGCGGCGTGGTCACCGACGACGTCATCCGCTCGCTCACCATCAGCCAGCGCAAGCTCGGCACCCGCAGTGTCGTCCTCATCCACCACACCGGCTGCGGTCTGGAGGCGATCACCGAGGACTTCCGCACCGAACTGGAGATGGAGGTCGGCCAGCGCCCGGCCTGGGCCGTGGAGGCCTTCCGGGACGTCGACCAGGACGTACGGCAGTCCATGCAGCGGGTGCGCACCTCCCCCTTCATGCTTCACACCGACGACGTGCGCGGCTTCGTGTTCGACGTGAAGACGGGTCTGCTGCGCGAGATCGACCCCGCCTGACGGACCGCCGAAGCTGTCGTTCGGCTGTTGATTTCGGCCCTTGGGGTGCCCAGAACGCCGCAAGACCGACATAGTGCAGCCAGTTGTCCACAGTCGAGTGACACGAATCGGTAACGGCAGCAAGAATGCGGGTGTGGCATCACGCGGAACGTTTCACGCGTGGTGTCCGTGATTCGGGGTGGGCCGGTTACGCATCACAGAGCGTCGGCCCGGAACGTACGGGCCGAGGAGGGCCGGGTGACCACCTATGACGATCGAGCGAGCCTCACTGATCTGACCGCCGTCGTGGAGCGGGTACGCAGTTCGGTTGAGGGCGTGATCGAGGGGAAGCCCGAGGTCGTACGGCTCTCTCTGACCGTGTTGCTCGCCGAGGGACATCTTCTGATCGAGGATGTCCCCGGCGTCGGCAAGACCATGCTGGCCAAGGCCCTGGCGCGGTCCATCGACTGCTCGGTGCGCCGCATCCAGTTCACGCCCGACCTGCTGCCCTCGGACATCACGGGTGTGTCCATCTGGGACCAGCAGCGCCGGGACTTCGAGTTCAAACCGGGTGCGATCTTCGCGCAGATCGTGATCGGCGACGAGATCAACCGCGCCTCGCCGAAGACCCAGTCGGCGCTCCTGGAGTCGATGGAGGAGCGCCAGGTCACCATCGACGGGCAGACCTACGAACTGCCCCACCCGTTCATGGTGGTGGCCACCCAGAACCCGGTCGAGATGGAGGGCACCTACCCGCTTCCGGAGGCCCAGCGCGACCGCTTCATGGCGCGCGTCTCCGTCGGCTACCCGAGCACGGAAGCCGAGCTGCAGATGCTCGACATCCACGGCGGAGTGAGCCCGCTGGAGGACCTTCAGCCGGTGGCCCACGCGCACGACATCGTGAAGCTCATCGAGGCCGTCCGCGGCGTCCACGTCGCCGAAACGGTCCGGCGGTACGCCGTCGACCTGGTCTCCGCCACGCGCACCCACCCCGATCTCAGACTCGGCGCCTCCCCGCGCGCGACGCTGCACCTGCTGCGCGCGGCCAAGGCCTCCGCCGCGCTCAGCGGCCGGGAGTTCGCCCTGCCGGACGACATCCAGGCGCTCGCCGTCGCCGTGCTCGCCCACCGGCTGCTGCCCACCGCCCAGGCCCAGTTGAACCGGCGCACCGCGGAGCAGGTCGTGCAGGAGATCCTCCAGCGCACCCCGGTGCCCGCCGCGCCCCAGCAGGGCGGCCTCGGGATCGGCCGCGGCGCGCCCTCGTATCCGCAGCAGCCGCCGCGGAGTCTGTGATGAGCTCCGGCGGCCCTGGCGGCGCCGGCCATGCCGAGGCCGACCGGGGCGACAAGGGCGGGATCCGTACGGCGCTGGCCGGTCTGACCACGCGGGGCCGTTCCTTCTTCGCCGCCGGCATCGCCGCGGCCATCTGCTCCTACGTTCTCGGCCAGAGCGACCTGCTGCGGGTCGGCCTGCTGCTGGCCGTGCTGCCCCTGGTGTGCGCCGGCGTGCTCTACCGCACCCGCTACCGGGTGGCGGGCAGCCGCAGGCTCTCCCCCGCGCGTGCGCCCGCCGGCAGCGAGGCCCGCGTCCATCTGCGGATGGACAACGTCTCCCGGCTGCCCACCGGCCTGCTGATGCTCCAGGACCGGGTGCCCTACGTCCTCGGCCCGCGCCCCCGCTTCGTGCTCGACCGGGTCGAGCCGGGCGGCCGCCGCGAGGTGTCCTACCGGGTCCGCTCCGACCTGCGCGGCCGCTACCCGCTGGGCCCGCTCCAGCTGCGCCTGACCGACCCGTTTGGGATGTGCGAACTGACCCGCTCCTTCTCGACGTACGACACCCTGACCGTGATCCCGCGCGTGGAGGCACTGCCGCCGGTGCGGCTGAACGGCGAGGCCAGGGGGTACGGCGACGGACGGCAGCGCTCGCTCGCACTGGCCGGCGAGGACGACGTGATCCCGCGCGGCTACCGGTACGGCGACGACCTGCGGCGCGTGCACTGGCGCTCCACCGCCCGCTACGGCGAGCTGATGGTCCGCCGCGAGGAGCAGCCCCAGCGCGCCCGCTGCACGGTGCTCCTGGACACCCGGGGCATCGCCTTCGCGGGCGCGGGCCCGGACTCGGCCTTCGAGTGGGCCGTCTCTGGCGCCGCCTCCGTCCTGGTGCACATGCTCGAACGGGGCTTCTCGGTGCGGCTGTTGACGGACACCGGGAACTCCGTGCCCGGCGAGGGCGCCGACGGCTTCGCGGGCGCCGGCCAGGGGACGGCGGACGCGGCGGGGCTGATGATGGACACACTCGCGGTGATCGACCACTCCGACGGCACCGGGCTGTCGCTCGCGTACGACGTGCTGCGCAGCGGGAACGAAGGGCTGCTGGTGGCCTTCTT
Organism: Streptomyces sp. NPDC031225; assembly: GCF_055570355.1. Taxonomy (NCBI): domain Bacteria; kingdom Bacillati; phylum Actinomycetota; class Actinomycetes; order Kitasatosporales; family Streptomycetaceae; genus Streptomyces; species Streptomyces sp. NPDC031225. Next base: position 241,294 of record NZ_JBVIHJ010000012.1, read on the forward strand.
CGGGGACCTCGACGAGGAACAGGCCACGGTGGCCGCCAAGATGCGGCAACGCAGCGGCGGCGCGCTCGCCTTCGTGCTCGACAGCGAGAGCTGGGTACGCGAACCGACCGACGCGGCCGGACCGGTGGAGGAGCGCGAGGAGCGGCTGCGGATGCTGCGCGAGGCGGGCTGGACGGCACTGGGCGTGCCGCGCGGCACCTCGCTTGAAGAACTGTGGCGCCTCGCGGACCGCGAGCGCACGGGCGTCGGTGCGGCCGGCGCCGGGGAGGCATCGTGATGAGCGGGCGGGCACGACTGGCGCTGTGCGCGTGGGCGGCCACGCTGATGGCCGCGTGCGCCCTGCTCCCGCTGGTCGAGCCGGTCACCTGGATCATCCAGGTGGCCTTCCTGCTCGGGGTGCAGACCGTCGTGGGCGCGGTGACCCGGCGGATACCGCTGGCCCGTCCGCTGACGGTGGCGGCCCAGACGATCGTCACGCTGGTCATGCTGACCCTGATCTTCGCCCGTGCTCAGGCCTTCCTCGGGCTGATCCCGGGCCCGAGTGCGTTCCTGCACTTCGGGGACCTGCTCCAGCAGGGCGGCGACGACATCGCGCGGTACGCGATCCCGGCACCGCTGGAGTCCGACGGCATCAAGCTGATGGTGTTCGGCGGTGTCCTGATCATCGGGCTCGCGGTGGACACCATCGCGGTGACCTTCCGCAGCGCGGCCCCGGCGGGCCTGCCCCTGCTCGCCCTGTACTCCGTCGCCGCGGGGCTGTCGGACGGCGGGGGCGACTGGCTGTGGTTCCTGCTCGCGGCGGCCGGCTATCTGCTGCTGCTCCTGGCCGAGGGCCGCGAACGGCTCTCGCAGTGGGGCCGCGTCTTCGGCGGGGCCTCGCGGGTACCGGGCGTCGACACCGGCCCGGTGGCACCGGTCCGTACCGGGCGGCGCATCGGCGCGGTCGCGCTGGGCATCGCCCTCGTGGTGCCGATCGCCCTGCCGACGATGAACGGCGGTCTCCTGGACGCGGCCGGAGCGGGTGTGGGCGTGGGCAACGGGAGCGGCGGCACCATCTCCGCGGTGAACCCCCTGCTGTCCCTGCGCGACAGCCTGAACGTGGACGAGGACCGCCAGGCCCTGTCCGTGCGGACCAGCGACGACACCGACGTCTCCAGCCTTTACCTGCGGATCGTCTCCCTGGACGAGTTCGACGGCCGGACCTGGAAGCCGTCCAAGCGGTCCATCACCGGCGTGCCGGACGACTTCCCCACCCCGGTCGGCCTCGGCTCGGACGTCAAGCGCACCGAGATCGAGACCACCATCTCGGCGGCGAGCTGGTACCAGCAGAACTACCTGCCGATGCCGTATCCGCCCAGTGGCGTCAAGACCCACGGCAACTGGCGGTACGAGCCCCAGGGCATGGCGCTCGTCGGCGACCACGGGCAGAACACGGGCGGGCTGACCTACCAGGTGAAGAGCCTGGAGGTGGAGCCGACGGCCGAACAGCTCGCGGCGGCACCGGCCGCTCCCCCGGCCATCCAGCGCGAGTACACCAAGCTGCCCGACTCGCTGCCCTCGGTGGTCGCCGAGACCGCCCGCCAGGTCACCGAGGGCTCGAAGAACCCCTACGAGCAGGCGGTCGCGCTCCAGGACTACTTCGCGGTGAACGGCGGCTTCGAGTACGACACCCATGTGGAGGTCGGCGACGGGCCCAACGCGATCGCCAACTTCCTGCGCGACAAGCAGGGCTTCTGCGTCCACTTCTCCTTCGCCATGGCGGCGATGGCCCGCTCCCTGGGCATTCCGGCCCGGGTCGCGGTGGGCTTCGCGCCCGGTGTCCCGCAGGCTGACGGCTCGGTGTCGGTGGGGCTCAAGGACGCCCACGCCTGGCCCGAGCTGTACTTCGAGGGGGTGGGCTGGACCCGCTTCGAGCCCACTCCGACCCGGGGCACGGTGCCCTCGTACACCGTCCCGGACGCCACCGGCAACCTGCCTCCCGACGTGGCGCGGCCGTCCGCGGGGTCGTCCACGGCGCCGTCCGCCTCGGCCTCGGCGAGCGAGAACTGCTCGGCCCAGCTGCGGAAGCTGGAGGCGTGCGACAGCGCGTCCCCCGCGGCAGCGGCGGCCCCGGGCGACGGGGGCCCCTGGTGGGCCGTAGGCGGCCAGTGGTGGTACCTGAAGCTGCTGTTCTGGATGGTCGTGGGGCTGGCCGGTCTCGCGATTCCCTTGGCGCCGATGCTGTGGCGACTGCGCACCCGTTCGGTACGTCTGGGCGCGCACGGCCGCAGCGACGCGGACGCCGCCGCGCACACCCTGGCGGCCTGGCAGGAACTGACCGACACGGCCTGGGACTTCGGGATCCCGCCGGACGACTCGCAGACGCCACGCAAGGCGGCGGCGCGGATCGTACGGCTCGGACATCTCGATCCGACGGCCGCGGCCTCGGTGCACCGGGTGGCGGACGCCGTGGAGCAGGTCCTCTACGCCCCGCGGCCCCGGCCGACGGCCGGGCTCGCCCAGGACGTCCACCGGGTGATCGGCGGACTGCGCGGCTCGGTCAGCAGGGGCACACGGCTGCGCGCGCTGGTCGCGCCGCGTTCGACCGCACGGGTGGTGTGGGAGGCGTCGGAGTGGTGGGCCGGGGTCAGGACACGTGTGGTGGCGGCCCGGCCGACCCTGCGCAAGCCGTCCGGTCAGGAAGGCTGAAAGCCGCGCCCACGGGCGACGGAACGGCGGTGGCCCGGGCCTCTCGAAGGCCCGGGCCACTGTGCTGCGGGGGACGTCCTGCGAGCTGAGGGCATGTGTGAGGGGGTGACCTCACCCGGCTGGGTGAGGTCACCCCCTCAGGAGTTCTGTGGGAGCGGCAGGGCCGCGGCTACTGGCCGCCCTGCTCGTCGCGGCGCCGCTGCCAGCGCTGCTCGATCCGGTCCATCATCGAGCGCTTCTGGCGTGCCTGGCGACGGGCGTGCGGGGCGCCCGCGGCGGGCTGTTCGCCCGGCTTGGGGGCCTTGCGCCAGCCGGTCACTGCCAGTACGGCACAGCCCAGCATGACCAGGAAGCCCACCACGCTGAGCCACACCTGCTTGGCGACCATGCCGGCCATGAGGAGCGCGATACCCACGAGGAAGCCGGCGACCGCCTGGTAGACCCGTCGCCGGGTGTACGTACGCAGCCCGCTTCCCTCAAGCGCTGTCGCGAACTTGGGATCTTCGGCGTACAGCGCTCGCTCCATCTGCTCGAGCATTCGCTGCTCGTGCTCCGAGAGCGGCACGTCGTCCTCCTCATCGTGCAGTCGCCGGGGCGACTCGGGGGGTCCCTTCAGGATAGGCAGGGAATCGCCCCCGTGAAACCCGCCCCTCTGCGCCAATTGGCCGACCGGGATCCACCATGGCGCTCCGGCCGCTGAATCTTGTCATTCCCCAGCGGCCGTCCTGTCATGCCGGGCGGTCTCCCTCGATCATACGGCGCTGAACGCCCGATCGGGGGGCCTGTGGCGTACTCCATGTGCCATCAAGTACCTGATCAGCACTACGGCGCGGGAGGCTGCTCAGGCCCCGGCGGCCTCCCGCGTCCCGCCGAGCACATGGAGCTGGGTGGCAACGGAGTGGAAGGCGGAGAGTTCGGCGACCGCCTCCTCCAGCTTCAGCAGCGCTTCCAGGGCACCGGGCTCGGTGTCCACGAGCACGCCGGGGACGAGGTCGGCGAAGACCCGCACGCCGTGCACGGCGCCCACGGTGAGGCCCGCGCCCTCGACGAGCGCGGTGAGCTGTTCGGCGGTGAAGCGGCGCGGCACGGGGTCGCCGTCGCCCCAGCGGCCGTCCGGGTCGCCGAGCGCCTGCCGGGCCTCCTTGAAGTGACCGGCGAGGGCCCGCGCGAGCACGGCGCCGCCGAGACCGGCGGCGAGCAGGCTGAGGACGCCCTCGGGGCGCAGGGCGGCCACCACGTTGCGCATCCCCTCGGCCGGGTCGTCCACGTACTCCAGGACGCCGTGGCACAGCACCACGTCGTAGGCGCCGCGCTCGGCCACGTCGAAGAGACCGTGGACATCGCCCTGAACACCCCGCACCCGGTCGGCGACGCCGGCCTCCGCGGCGCGGCGCTCCAGCGCGAACAGCGCGTTGGGGCTGGGGTCGACGACGGTGACCCGGTGGCCGAGGCGGGCGACGGGCACCGCGAAGTTGCCGCTGCCGCCTCCGGTGTCGAGGACGTCCAGCGCCTGGCGTCCCGTGGCCTTGACCCGGCGGTCGAGGGCCTCCTGGAGGACATCCCAGACCACGGCGGTACGGAGAGAGGCGCGGGGTCGCAGCGGGTCCGACACGGCAGTTGACTCCTCGGCGCGGCGCCGCCTGGTGCACGGCGGAGCGGATCGGGGCGCCTTCCCGGCCGGGGGCGCGGACGGGGAAGGCTGCAGGCGTCCCCCACCCTATTGCCTCGGGTACCACGGCTGGTCATCGCGGCCCGGGCCACCGGGCAGGTCTCACCCGGCGGGCCCCGGGGCGGCTCGCGCGGTGCCACCGCCCGCCGGACCGGATGCCGGCCCACCGCTTTGGTCATGGCCACGGTCCCGGCTCCGACCGCGGCCGTGGCCGCCCGGTCAGCCCGCGTCCGGGAAGTCTCGGTGGGTGTCGCCGCCGCGGCCGGTGCCGTGGCCGGGCTCCTCAGGCCCGTCCGCGTCCTGGCGGGGCTGGGGCAGGACCGGCTGAAGCACGAGCATCCGCTCGACGAGGCGCAGGAACATCGCCACGTCACGTATGAGGTCGTCGGCGTCCCGGCGGCTCGCCGCGCCCTGGATGCCGGCCTCCGCACGGGCGCGGCGCCGGGCCCCGGAGGCGAAGAGCCCGCTCCACTCGGCGAGTTCGGGCGCGATCTCCGGGAGCACTTCCCAGGCGCTGCGTATTTTGGCGCGGCGTCGGGGCGTCGGTTCCGGGCGCCCCCGGGCGGCGAGTACGGCGGCCGCGGTGCGCAGGGCGGCGAGATGGGCCGTGGCATAACGCTCGTTCGGCGTCTCCAGCGCCGAGGCCTCGTCGAGGCCGGCACGGGCCTGGGCGAGCAGGTCGAGGGCGGCGGGCGGGGCCGTCGCCCGGCGCAGCACGGGGTGTACGTCGCTCGCCGGGCCGGTCAGTGAGGGGGCAGGGCCGGTGGCGCGGCGCCGACGGGCGGCGGCTGCGTGGTAGCTGGCCATGACGAACCTCCTGTCGTCTGGTTGACGGCACATCCCGCTACGGAGTGCCGTATGTGCCCATCGTGAGGTATGCCACTGACAATCCGTTCTGACCTGGGCTTTTGCTTCGATCGCAGGTTCGGGTTAGTTTTTGCACTGACCAGTCAGTTCAAAAAGTTCCGGGTTCAAGAGGATCAGGGGGTGGCCGTGGACGGAGTCGCTGTGACGGCCGAGGGTTTCGGGCTGAAGGGGCCCCGCGGCTGGGCGTTCCGCGGGATCGACCTCGCCGCGGAGCCCGGTGCGTTGATCGCCGTCGAGGGGCCCTCGGGGTCCGGCCGTACGAGCCTGCTGCTCGCGCTCACCGGACGGATGAAGGCCACCGAGGGGACCGCGACCGTGGGCGGGATGCGGCTCCCGAAGCAGCTCGCGGCGGTGCGCCGGTTCAGCGCGCCCGCGCACGTCCACGGGGTCACCGACCTCGACCCGGCCCTGACCGTCGGGGAGCACCTGCGCGAACGGGCGCTGCTGCAACACCGCTTCGGCGACTCGGTGCGCGCCCTGCTGCGGCCGCGCGGTGAGCGTACGGCCGAGGCGAAGCTGCGGATCGACACCGCGCTGACGGCCGCCGGGCTCGACCGGGAGACGCTGCCCAAGGGCGCGCGGACCGCCGTACGCGACCTGGAGCGGCTGGAGGCCCTGCGGCTGTCGATCGCCCTGGCGCTGATCAGCCGCCCGCGGCTGCTCGCCGTCGACGACCTGGACCTGAAGCTGTCGGACGCCGAACGCACCGAGGCCTGGGCCCTGCTCAGGTCCCTCGCCGCGGCCGGGACGACGGTCGTCGCGGTGTGCAGCGAAGCCCACGAGGACGCCGTGACGGTGTCCACGCGACCTCAGTCCGAACAGGACACACGGCCCGAGACCCTGAAGGAGGAGGCCGATGCGCTCGCCGAGACTGGCCGCGCTTGAGCTGCGCCGATTCGGCAGGGGGAAGCTGCCGCGTGCCGCCCTGGTGGCCCTGCTGGTGCTGCCGCTGCTGTACGGCGCCCTGTACCTGTGGTCCTTCTGGGACCCCTACGGCCGCCTGGACCGTATCCCCGTCGCCCTCGTGAACGACGACAAGGGCGCCACCGCCGACGGCAGCAGGCTCGCCGCGGGCGACCAGATCACCAAGGGCCTGCGGGACAGCCAGGTCTTCGACTGGCACCAGGTGAGCGCCGCCGAGGCACGGGAGGGCGTCGAGAACGGCAGGTACTACCTGTCGCTCACCATGCCGGCCGACTTCAGCCGCCGGGTCGCTTCCAGTGCGGGCGACTCCCCCGAGACCGGCGCGCTCCAGGTCCGTACGAACGACGCCAACAACTACATCGTCGGGCAGATCTCGCGGACGGTCTTCGCCGAGGTCCGCCAGGCCGCGTCCACCAAGGCCTCACGGTCCTTCCTGGACCGGATCTTCATCTCCTTCTCCGACATCCACGGCGCCACGGTGAAGGCCGCGAACGGGGCCGACGACCTGGAAGGCGGCATCGGCAAGGCGGAACAGGGCTCCGAGGATCTCGCCACCGGTCTGACGAAGGCCCGCAGCGGCAGCTCCCGGCTCGCCGACGGGCTGACGAGGCTCGACACCGGCTCGGGTGACCTGGCGGACGGGGCGCAGCAGGTCGCCGACGGCACCCGGACACTGGCCGGCAAGGTCAACGGGGTCGCGGACAAGCTGGGTCCCTTCCTCCAGGACAACGAGAAGACCATCGGCGACACGGCCCGGCTCGTCGCCGACTCGGCCGGGGTCGTCCGCCACAACCTGGACACGCTGGTGAGGACCGCTCCGGCGGCCGCCAAGGACGCGCATACGGCCGCCGACACCCTGAACGCCGTCTACAAGGCGCGCTGCACGGATCCGGTACTGCCGGACGCCGCCTGCGCCGACCTGAAGAAGGCGCGGCAGGCCGCCGCCGACGTGGCGAAGGTCGCCGACGACGTCAACGCGCTGGTCGCCGACCAGAACGGCGACCTGAAGAAGCTCGACGGACAGCTGGCCACCCTCCAGCGGCAGGCCCACGCGCTCGCCGACCGGGCGCCCCGGCTCTCCGAGGACCTCGACGACGCCGTGTCGAAGATCAACAAGCTGAACGAGGGCGCGGGCAAGGTCGCCGCAGGAGCCAGGACGCTCCACTCGGGCCTCGGCACCGCGCGGACCGGCGCGCAGGACCTGGACGAGGGTGTCGGCCGGCTCAAGACCGGGGCCGACGACCTGAGCGGCGGCATGTACAAGCTCGCCGACGGCTCCGGGAAGCTCTCCGACGGTCTGCACGACGGCGCCTCGCAGATCCCCGACTACGGCAAGAAGGACCGCGACCGGCGCACCGACGTGATGGCCGACCCGGTCCAGCTGGTCTCCAGGGATCTGCACAAGGCACCGAACTACGGCACCGGTTTCGCCCCGTACTTCATCCCGCTGTCCCTGTGGGTGGGCGCGATGGTGGCGTACATGCTGATCACACCGATGAACCGGCGTGCGCTCGCCGCCGGTGCCCCGGCCTGGCGGATCGCGCTGGCGGGCTGGCTTCCGGTGCTGGCGATCGGAGTGCTCCAGACGGTGGCCCTGATGTCGGTGCTGCACTGGGCGGTCGGCCTGCAGATGGTGCGGGCGGCCGGGACGGTGGGCTTCCTGTTCCTGGTCACGGCGTGCTTCGCGGCGATCGTCCAATGGCTGAACGCACGCTTCGGACCGGCGGGCCGGATCCTCGTCCTCGCCCTTCTGATGCTCCAGCTGACCTCGGCCGGCGGCACCTACCCCGTCCAGACCAGTCCCGGTTTCTTCAACGCGCTCCACCCGTTCCTGCCCATGAGTTACGTCGTCGAGGCCCTCAGGAGGCTCATCACGGGCGGTGGTCTGACGCCGGTGTGGCACGCGTGCGTGGTGCTCCTCGCCTTCACCGCGGGCGCCCTCGCCCTGACCGCCCTGTCGGCCCGCCGACGCCAGGTGTGGACACTGGACCGGCTGCACCCGGAGCTGACCCTGTGAGCCCTTCCGCGAGCTCGGGGGCCGCCTCACCTGTGAGAATCAGAGGCATGGAAAGCAGCAGCGCCACGGCGGGCGTCAGTACGCGCCGCGAGGCCACCCGGCAGAAGCTCTACGAGGCGGCCGTCACGCTCATCGCCGAGCAGGGCTTCTCCGCCACCACGGTCGACGAGATCGCCGAGCGGGCCGGAGTCGCGAAGGGCACGGTCTACTACAACTTCGCGAGCAAGTCCGTCCTCTTCGAGGAGCTGTTGCGGCACGGCGTGGGTCTCCTCACGGCCTCCCTGAGGGAGGCGGCCGAGAGCACGGCACGCGCGGGCGGCGGCAAGGTGGACGCCCTGGACGCGATGATCCGGGCCGGCCTCGTGTTCATCGACCGCTATCCGGCCTTCACCCAGCTCTACGTCGCCGAGCTGTGGCGCACCAACAGGGCCTGGCAGTCCACGCTCATGGTGGTCCGTCAGCAGGCCGTGGCGGTCGTGGAGGACGTGCTGCGCGAGGGCGTGGAGAACGGCGAGTTCAGCGACGAGATCGACGTCCCGCTCAGCGCAGCCGCCCTGGTCGGCATGGTCCTGGTGGCCGCCCTGGACTGGCAGGCATTCCAGCCCGAGCGCTCCCTGGACGACGTGCACGCGGCGCTGTCGCGGCTGCTGCAGGGGCGGGTGAGCGGGCGCCGGGGATGACGGACGAAGGCGCCGGTCCGCTGTGGCCGCGTCCCCCGCGGGCCACCTCGAACCGGCGCCTTCTCCTGCTCCCCCGTTTTCCCCCGTATCCCCCGTGCCCCCCGTTGGGCCCCCGTTCGGTCGTTCCCCCGCTTTCCGGGATCCCCCGTGCCTCGCTCCCGTCGGCCTCGGCCGACGGAAGGAGCGGATCCGGGGCGGCTCCGTTCCGGCGCCCCGTGTCGCCGGTGCCGGAGCCGTTCCCCTTCGCCGTGGCTCCACTCTCTCGTCCGCGCAGGCCGCAGCCCATCCGCGCGCGTACTCATCTCACGCCCTAGGTACGGATACTCAGTCGTCCGCGCTCACCCCCAGGACTCCTTGTCGCCGACTGGTTACGATCGCCTCCGTGTCCGTACTCCCCTTGGTGTTCACCAGCGGCTGGGCCAGCGGTGTCAACGCGTACGCGGTGGTGCTGCTGCTCGGCGTGTTCGGCGCGACCGGCCTGAGCGACGACGTCCCGGAGACCCTTCAGCGCCCCGAGGTCCTCGTCGTGGCGGGCGTGCTGTTCCTGTGCGAGGCGGTGGCCGACAAGATCCCGTACGTCGACTCCGCGTGGGACACGGTGCACACCGTGATCCGGCCCGTCGCGGGCGCGTGGGTCGGGGCGCTGCTCGCCGGGCAGAGCGGTTCGCTCTCCGACGTGGCGGCGGGTCTGATCGGCGGTTCCACGGCGCTGGCCAGCCACACGGTCAAGGCGGGCACCAGGATGGCCGTCAACGCCTCCCCCGAGCCGTTCAGCAACATCGTCCTGAGCCTGGCCGAGGATCTCGGCGTCGGCGGCATCGTCACGTTCGCGATGTTCCACCCGGAGGCGGCCGCGATCATCGCGGGCGTGCTGCTGCTGGCCGGCCTGACGGTGCTCTTCTTCCTGATCTCCCGCATCCGCAGATTCCGGCGCCGCAGGGCCCAGCGCCGGGAGGAGAGGCGCCTCGCGGCACGGACCGGACGACCGCCCGGCTGACAGGGCGCGGCCGGAGTGTCAGTGGGGGTCGATAAAGTCGCAGGCATGGCAAGGGTTGCGGTGATCGGCGCCGGGATGGGCGCGATGGCGGCCGCTGCCCGGCTGGCCGTCGCGGGCCACCGGGTGGCGGTGTACGAGCGTACGGAGACGTACGGCGGGTCGGTGCGCCGTCTCGAGCGGGACGGCTTCGCCTTCGACACCGGACCGGGGCTGCTCACGCTGCCCGCGGTCTACCGCGATCTGTTCGTCAAGACCGGCAAGGAGCCGCTGGAGTCGGCCGTCGAGCTGGTCCAGGTCGACCCGTCGTCGCGGCACCTCTTCACGGACGGCACCGAGGTCTCGCTGCCGAACGCCTCCCGCGCGGGCGTCGTCGCCGCTCTGGACGAGGCCCTGGGCGCGGGCGCGGGCGGACGCTGGGGCGACTTCCTGATCCGGGCCCGTGAGGCCTGGGACCGCACCCGCAGGCCGCTCCTGGAGGAGCCGCTGTGGCCCAACTGGCCGGTGCTGATGGACGAGCCCTACCCGGCGGTCCCGCACAAGCGCCTGCTGCGCACCCGACGCGCCTGCACGCTGTACGAGATCGGCGCGTGGGAGCTGCGCGACCCGCGCCTCGCCGCCCTGCTGGACGGCCACGCGCTCGCGTACGGCGTCGACCCCGGTACCGCTCCGGCGAGCGCGGCGATCCTGCCGTACATGGAGCACGCCTTCGGTACCTGGTATGTGCGCGGCGGCATGCGGGAGTTGGCGCGCGCGGTGTACGAGCGGTGCCTTCAGCGCAGGGTCGAGTTCCACTTCGGCGCCGAGGTGACCGCCGTCCTGGAGAAGGACGGCCGTCCGGCGGGGGTGGAGTTCGCCGACGGGACGGTCGCGGAGGCGGACACCGTCGTCGGCACCGGACCGTGGCGCCTGCGCGGACTCGTGCCGGGCCGCGAGCTCTACGGCGCGAAGGACGTCCCGCCCGGCGCCGAGGACCTGCACCCGGGCCGGGTGGTGGTGTGCCTCGCGCTGCGGGGTGCGCGGGACCCTGACGCCGTGCACCGCTCGGTGGTGTACGGCGAGGCCCCCGGGGACGAGCTGGACCTGTTCCGGCACGGCGAGTTGCCGGAACCCACGGTGCGGGTGGACCGGCCGGACGACCCGGCCCTGCGTCCCGACGCGGAACACGAGTCCGTGGTGCTGACGGCGACGGTGCCGTGCGGGCGGGGGTACGACTGGGCCACGCCGTCGGTCGTCGACGCCTTCGCGGACAAGATGGTCGCCGCCGCCGAGCGGGCGCTGCTGGGGCTGCGTGAGCGGGTGCTGTGGCGCGAGGTGCGGACACCCGTGCACACCGAGCGGGAGACAGGGGCCGAGGGCGGAGCCGTTCCGCCGCCCTCGCTGGCGGGTGGTGAAGGCACCCTCCACCCGTCCAACAACACGGCGATGCCGGGCCTGTTCACGGCCGGTGGCTGGTCACATCCCGGCGGGGGCCTCCCCCACGCAGGCATGTCGGGCGCGCTGGTGGCCGGGCTGATCGTGGAGGGGCCGGAGTTCCGCGGTTCTCAGTGAGGAGCCGCGGGATCAGAAGCGGTACTGCTCGTCGTACCCGTTCCCCTGGCCCTGCCCCTGGTTCTGTCCCTGGCCGTTGTCCTGGTAGTACTGCTGCTCCTGCGGGAGTTCGCCGCCGTACTCGTCGGTGCGCTGCTGCGGCACCCACACGCCGCCGGCCGGGGTCTCACCGCCATACCCGGCGTACTGGTCCTGGCCGTAGTCCTGCGGGACGAACTGCTGCTGACCGCCGTAGGAGGTGTCGTACGACCCCGCCCCGTAGGTCTGGGTGCCGATGTACGGGTCGGAGTAGGCGGCGTACTGCTGCTGCCCGGCCTGGTCGTAGCCGTACTGCTGCTGGTCGTAGCCGGAGTAGCCGTCGTAGCCGTACGTCTGGTCGGCGGCGGCTGTCGCGTACTGGTCCTGGCCCTGGTCCGCGGGCGCGTAGGACTGGTCACCGGCGTAGGCCTGATCGCTGTACACGCCGTAGGAGCCGGTGTCGTCGGGCAGGGGCTGGGGTTCGTAGACCGCGGTGCTCTCGGCGGCCGTGGGGCCGGCGGAGCGCGCCGGGGTGAAGACGTCGTCGCGGTCGTAGTCGTCGTCGTGCCCGTAGCCGACGCTGTCCGGGCGGCCCTGGTCGTACCCGGCCTCGTCGCCGTAGGCCGCGTCACCCGACTCCAGGTCGGAGACCTCCAGGCCGGGCTCGTCGTGGCCGCGCTCCCGGCGGCTCTTCTTGCCGCCCGTCAGACCGCCCAGCGCGGCCGGCGGATTGACCGCCCAGCCCTGCTCGAAGCCGCGGCGGAACGAGAGAGTGACGTAGGTCTGGCCGACCGCGAAGGCGATCGCACCGAGCCCGATGACGATCACCTGCGAGATCAGCACGCCGAGGACCACGCCCAGGAAGCCCGCGAAGGCCAGCACCCGCCAGCGCAGTCGTGCCTTGTACTGCAGCAACACCTCGCCGAGCAGCCACAGCGCGACGAATCCGAACGCGATGTAGAGGACCGTCCAGCCCATGTACGCCCCTCTCCCAGTGACCGCTACGCAGTGTGTCGTATGGCCGTGCGGCCGGTCTAGGCCTGCGGTGGATGGTGCAGGCCCAGGTTTTCGTAGATTTCCAGGGACGCCGTGGAGTTGTTCAGCGTGATGAAGTGCAGTCCGGGCACTCCCTCGGACAGCAGCCGTGCACAGAACTCCGTGGCGAACTCGATTCCGATCGAGCGTACAGCGGCCGGATCGTCCTTTGCTGTGAGGATCCGCTCTTCCAGGGCGGAGGGGATGATCGCGTTGCTCAGCTGCGGGAGCCGCTCCAGCATCCGCACGCTGGTCACGGGCATGATCTCGGGAATGACGGGGGTCGCACAGCCCGCCGCGTCGACTCGGTCACGCAGCCGCAGATAGGACTCCGGCTGGAAGAACATCTGGGTGATGGCGTAGTCGGCGCCGGCCCGGCACTTGTCGACGAAGTGCGCGACGTCGGCGTCCCAGCCGTCGGAGCGCGGATGCATCTCCGGGAAGGCCGCGACACCGACGCAGAAGTCGCCCGACTCCTTGATGAGCCGGACGAGTTCGGCGGCGTAGGTGAGGCCCTGCGGGTGGGCGAGCCAGTCGCCCATGGGGTCGCCGGGCGGGTCACCGCGCACGGCCAGGATGTTGCGGATACCGGCGTCGGCGTACTGGCCGATGATGTTGCGCAGTTCCGCGATGGAGTGGTTGACCGCGGTGAGGTGGGCGACCGGGGTCAGGGTGGTGTCCGCGACGATCTGCTCGGTCTCCTTGACGGTGCCCGCGCGGGTGGAGCCACCGGCACCGTAGGTGACGGAGACGAAGTCCGGGGCGACCGCCTCGACCCTCCTGAGCGCACTCCACAGGTTCCGCTCACCCTTGGGGGTCTTCGGCGCCGAGAACTCGAAGGAGTACGTCGTCTTGCCTGCGGCGAGCATGTCACGCACGGTGCGCGCGCGGTCAGTCCTGGTGGATGCGGTTCCGAGGGCCATACCCGCAGGTTAGTCAGGGGGCGGCGGCCACCCAACCGAATCGGGGAAATTTGCCGGGTTTGTCGACTTGTTGTCCACCCCTCGGACACGCCTGGGAGATACGGCGGGACCGTGGCGGTCGTCGGCGCGACTACACCGGGTGCCGGAGCCGCTTCGCGAACTCCGCCGCCGCCGCACCGGGGTCGTCCGCCTCGGTGATCGCCCGGACGACCACGACCCGGCGGGCGCCGGCCTCCAGGACCTCGTCGAGGTTGCCGAGGTCGATGCCGCCGATGGCGAACCAGGGACGGTCGGTGCCGAGCGCGGCGGTGTACCGGACCAGGCCGAGGCCGGGCGCGTGCCGGCCGGGCTTGGTGGGGGTCGGCCAGCAGGGGCCGGTGCAGAAGTAGTCGACGCCGTCCTGGACCGCGGCCGCGGCGGCCTCCGCCTCGGCGTGCGTGGAGCGGCCTATGAGGATGTCGTCGCCGAGGATCGCGCGGGCGGCGGGGACGGGGAGATCGCCCTGGCCGAGGTGGAGTACGCCGGCCCCGGCCGCGTGGGCGACGTCGGCCCGGTCGTTGACCGCGAGGAGCTTGCCGTGCCGGGTGCAGGCGTCGGCGAAGACCTTCAGGTGCTCCAGCTCCTCGGCCGCCTCCATGCCCTTGTCCCGCAGCTGCACGATGTCGACGCCGCCTGCCAGGACCGCGTCCAGGAACTCGGCGAGGTCGCCCTGGCGTCTGCGGGCGTCCGTGCAGAGGTAGACGCGGGCGTCGGTGAGCCGGTCTCGGGCGGTGTCGGGCATGCGGTGTCTCCCCCGGGTTCGGTGGCGTACGGGCCGTGCCGAATCATGGCCGTGGCCTCGACGGTCACGGCCCGTACGCCGGTGCTGTTCGGATCAGACGGCGAGCGCCTGGGCCCGGCGCTTCACCTCCGTGCCGCGATTCTCGCTCAGGGCCTGCGCGGGGGTGCCGGGCAGGCTCTCGTCAGGAGTGAAGAGCCACTCCAGCATCTCTTCGTCGGAGAAGCCGTCGTCCCTCAGGAGCGTCAAGGTCCCGGCCAGGCCCTTGACGACCTTCTGCTCGACCCCGTCGATGAAGGCGGCGGGGACGTGCAGCGCGCGGTTCTCACCGCGGCGTACGGCGATGACTTGGCCGTCCTTGACCAGCTGCCGCACACGCGTCACCTCGACATCGAGGATCTCCGCGATGTCGGGGAGGGTGAGCCAGGCGGGGACGAGTGCATCGGTCTTTGCGTCAATCTCGGTCACGGGATTAAGCGTGCCATCCCGCACTGACAGTCGGAAGCCGGGGCGCCTCCGACGGGCGAAGCGGGGGGCGCGGCCGGACCCCGACGGGTTGTTCCGGACCGACTCCGGAGAAGGCCGGAACCCTGTCCGGCCTTCGGTTCACCGGGACCGGGCAGCACCGGCCACGACCGAACCCCGGTGACTTTCCGACATGCTGGGCGCCCCGGCGGGCGAACCGGGGAACCGCCCCGCCGACAGCGTCGTGCCGTGGCCGGGCAGTGCGGGGCGCCGCCGCCGGGCGAATCCCCGATGCACGGCTCACCCCCGGCGGAAACAAGCGGGTGCGCTGCCGCCAAAACCTTCCGGACCGTTTCCGGCAAGGACCGGCACCTCGGCGAACGGTGCTTCGCGGCGGCCTCGGGCACTGCCGCCCAGCGACTCGCCGACACGTGCGGGCCGCCGCGGCAAGGGAACGAGGCATGAGCAGCCGCGCGCCACCGGAACCGCCACCGGCGATGACCAGGGCCGGCGACTTGGCCGGCGTCGGGCTCACCGGGGCCGGGCAGCACCGGGCTCGGCACGGCACCCGTGCCGCTACGCCGTCGCCGCCTTCAGCGGCCTCGCCGGGTCCGCCAGTAGTTCCGGGCGCATCTCCGTGCCCGCCTCGATCAGGCGGCGCCCCTGGGCCAGGTCGCGGGGGCGGCCCACCGCCAGGAGGGCGACCAGACGGTTCTCCCGGAGCCAGCACACCGTCCAGGCGGGACCGGACGGCTCGCCGCGCCACAGGGTCGTGTCGGCGGACGCGTGGTGGCCGGCGTACTGGACGAAGCGGCCGAACTGTTCGGACCAGAAGTACGGGACCGGGTCGTAGACCGTGGGGGTCTCGCCCAGGATGTCGGCGGCCACCGTGCGGGGCCCCTGGAGGGCGTTGTCCCAGTGGTGGACCAGCAGGCGCTCGCCGTACCGCGCCGAGGGGAAGGAGGCGCAGTCGCCGACCGCGTAGACGTCCGGCGCGGAGGTGCGCAGCCGCTCGTCGGCGACGACCTCACCGTGTGCGCCGAGCTCGATGCCGGAACCGGCGAGCCAGGCGGTGGCGGGCCGCGCGCCGATGCCGACCACGACCGCGCCCGCGGCCACCCGGGAGCCGTCGTCGAGGACGACCTCGCCGGGCTCGACGCGCGCCACACGCGCGTGGGTGCGAAGAGAAGCGCCCGCGTCGGCGTACCAGGAGGCCATCGGCGCGGCCACCTCGGCGGGCAGGGCTCCCGCGAGCGGGCGGTCGGCTGCTTCCACGACCGTCACCGCGCAGCCCGACTCGCGCGCGGCGGTGGCGAACTCGGCGCCGATCCAGCCCGCGCCGACGACCACGATGTCGTGCTGCCGGCCGAGCACCGGGCGCAGCCGCTCGGCGTCGTCCAGGGTGCGCAGCAGATGCACGCCGGGCACACCCTCCGTGCCGGGCAGCCGGACCGGTTCGGCGCCGGTGGCGATGACAAGGACGTCGTACGGCACGGTCCCGGCCTCGGTGTCCAGCTCGTGCGCGTCCGGGCGCACGCCCAGGACCTCGCGGCCGAGCTGCAGGGTGATGCCCAGGGCCTCGAAGTCCACGTCGAAGGCGGAGCCCTCGGCCTTTCCGAGCAGGACCGCCTTGGACAGCGGCGGACGGTCGTACGGCTGGTGGGGCTCCGCGCCGATCACCGTCACGGTGCCTTGGAAGCCCTGCTCGCGCAGGGCGACGGCGGACTGGACGCCGGCCATGCCCGCACCGACCACGACCACCCGCTGCTGCGCCTGTGCCTGCGTCCGCTCGCTCATTTGATCACCATAGTCACCTGACAATCAGTCAGTCAGGGGTCGTGCGCCGTGACCTGCTGCACAACCTCGTCGACCTGTTCCACCACACTCGTCCCGCTGCCCGGCTGCGACTCCCACTCCCACGTCTCCTCCAACCGCACCCGGCCGTCGGGGCCTTCGACGACCGTCGAGAGACAGTGCCCGCAGGACGTCGTTCCGTCGCGCTTGAGCTGTACGTAGCGGAAGTCGAGCCGGTCCCCCGCGCGGGTGCCGACCAGATGCCCGCGTACGACGTCACCGCCCGCGTACTCGGCCCAGATCTCCCCGTCCTTCTCGTGGTACGTGAACCGGGTCCGCGTGCCCACCTGACCCGGGGCCTGGTCGGCCACCGGGGCGAGGACGAGGCCGTCGAGCGAGCGGGACATGGCGGCAGGCTCCCTTACTGAGGCGCGGAGCGAAGGGCTAGGGTGGCCAACGTAGAGCACTCGCGGGAGCCCGGACGCACCGGGCTGAGAGGGAGGCTGGCGGCCTCCGACCGTACGAACCTGATCCGGGTCATGCCGGCGAAGGGAGGGGCTGGACGCCCATGTCCTCAGGTACGTCAGACGTCCTCGTCGTCGGGGGCGGCATCATCGGCCTGGTCACGGCCTGGCGGGCCGCGCAACGCGGTTTCACCACGACCGTCGTGGACCCGGAGCCGGGCGGCGGGGCCGCCCAGGTGGCCGCCGGAATGCTGGCCGCCGTCACGGAACTGCACTACGGCGAGCAGACCCTGCTCGGTCTGAACCTCGCCTCGGCCCGCCGCTACCCCGACTTCGCGGCCGAGCTCACCGACCTCACCGGGCACGACCTCGGTTACCGCCGCTGCGGCACCCTCGCCGTCGCCCTGGACGCCGACGACCGTGCCCACCTGCGCGAACTGCACACGCTCCAGCGCCAGTCGGGGCTGGAGTCGGAGTGGCTGTCCGGCCGGGAGTGCCGGCGTCTGGAGCCGATGCTCGCACCGGGGGTGCGGGGCGGCCTGCGCGTGGACGGCGACCACCAGATCGATCCGCGGCGCCTCACGCGCGCGTTGCTGGCCGCATGCGAGCGGGCGGGTGTGGTCCTCCACCGCGCGTCGGCCGAGCGCCTGCGTGTCGTAGGGGACCGGGCCGCCGGGGTCACCACGACGGACGGCGCCGACCTGGGCGCGGGACAGGTGGTGCTCGCAGCCGGGAGTCTCAGCGGACGCCTGAAGGGGGTCCCGGACGACGTACTGCCTCCCGTGCGGCCCGTGAAGGGTCAGGTGCTGCGACTGACCGTGCCCCCGCGGTACGCGCCCTTCCTGAGCCGTACCGTGCGGGCCGTCGTACGCGGCAGCCAGGTCTATCTGGTGCCCCGGGAGAACGGCGAGCTGGTGGTCGGCGCGACCAGCGAGGAACTGGGCTGGGACACGACGGTCACCGCGGGCGGCGTGTACGAGCTGCTGCGGGACGCGCACGAACTGGTTCCCGGGATCACCGAGCTGCCGTTGACGGAGACCCGCGCGGGACTGCGCCCGGGCTCCCCGGACAACGCCCCGCTGCTCGGCCCGACGGACCTGCCCGGCCTCCTGCTGGCCACCGGGCACTACCGCAACGGCGTGCTGCTGACGCCGGTCACCGGGGACGCGATGGCGCACGTCCTGACGACCGGTGAACTGCCCGAGGTGGCCCGCCCGTTCACCCCGAGGCGTTTCCTGAGGCTCGTGGAGCAGCCGGCATGAAGATCTCCGTCAACGGGGAGCCCCGGGAGTTCGCCCCCGGCACGGCTCTCGACACCGTCGTGCGGGCGCTGACCCCGGCGCCCTCCGGGGTCGCCGCCGCGCTCAACGAGACCGTCGTCCCCCGCACGCAGTGGCCCTCGACGTCCCTCGCCGAGGGGGACCGCGTGGAAGTCCTCACCGCCGTCCAAGGAGGCTGACCCATGGCCGACGATCCCTTCGTCATCGGCGGTACGTCCTTCTCGTCCCGGCTGATCATGGGCACCGGCGGGGCGCCCAGCCCGGATGTGCTGGAGCGTGCGCTGGTCGCCTCCGGCACCGAACTGACCACGGTCGCGATGCGGCGCGTGGAGGCCTCGGTGCACGGTTCCGTGCTGTCCGTCCTCACCGGGCTCGGCATCCGGGTCCTGCCGAACACCGCGGGCTGTTTCACCGCCGGTGAGGCCGTTCTGACGGCCCGCCTCGCGCGCGAGGCACTCGGCACCGATCTGATCAAGCTGGAGGTCATCGCCGACGAGCGGACGTTGCTCCCGGACCCCATCGAGTTGCTGGACGCGGCGGAGACCCTGGTGGACGACGGCTTCACGGTGCTGCCGTACACGAACGACGACCCCGTGCTGGCCCGCAGGCTGGAGGACGTGGGCTGCGCGGCGATCATGCCGCTCGGCTCGCCGATCGGCTCGGGCCTCGGCATCCGCAACCCGCACAACTTCCAGCTGATCGTCGAGCACGCGCGCGTGCCGGTGATCCTCGACGCGGGGGCGGGCACCGCGTCCGACGCCGCGCTGGCGATGGAGCTGGGGTGCGCGGGTGTGATGCTCGCCTCAGCGGTGACGCGGGCGCGGGAGCCGGAGCTGATGGCTCACGCGATGCGGCACGCGGTGGAGGCGGGGCGTCTCGCCCACCGGGCGGGCCGGATCCCCCGGCGGCACTTCGCGGAGGCGTCGTCCCCTACAGAGGGCCTGGCCGCACTGGACCCCGAACGACCTGCTTTCCGCTGACCGACTGGGGGGCCGACTGGGGACGGGTCACGCCGACCACCGCGGTGCACACCTGAGGGCGCGGGAAACCACGCGCCCAGCCCCACCCGCCCGCAGCCGCAGGCCGAACGCCGCCCAGCTGCACGACTGGCCACCCTGCACCCACCCAGGGGCGCGGGGAACTGCGCGACCAGCCCCCACCCGGCCGCAGCCGAACGACGGCCCCAGCGCCGGAGGCGTCCGTGTGCGATCTGCGTCACAGGACGGCTGCAGTACCACCCCTATCCCGGCCGAACCGGATGGGCTGTCAGCGTCGGCTCGTACACTCGCCTGCGTGGATACGACCCTTCAGGACCCGCTGGTCGGGCAGGTGCTCGACGGCCGCTATCGCGTGGACGCGCGCATCGCGGTCGGCGGGATGGCCACGGTCTACCGGGCCGTGGACACCCGTCTGGACCGCGTGCTCGCCCTCAAGGTGATGCACCCGGCGCTCGCGGCGGACGGGATCTTCGTGGAGCGCTTCATCCGTGAGGCCAAGTCCGTCGCCCGGCTCGCCCACCCCAACGTCGTGCAGGTCTTCGACCAGGGCACCGACGGGTCGTACGTCTACCTCGCCATGGAGTACATCGCCGGCTGCACCCTGCGCGACGTGCTGCGCGAGCGCGGGGCACTGCAGCCGCGCGCCGCCCTGGACATCCTGGAGCCGGTCCTCGCCGCCCTGGGCGCCGCCCACCGCGCCGGGTTCGTGCACCGGGACATGAAGCCGGAGAACGTCCTGATAGGGGACGACGGCCGGGTCAAGGTCGCAGACTTCGGGCTGGTGCGGTCGGTGAACACCGTGACCAACACCTCCGGAGCCGTCCTCGGCACGGTCTCCTACCTGTCACCCGAGCAGATCGAGCAGCCCGGCACCGCCGACGCCCGCGTCGACGTGTACGCGTGCGGTGTCGTCCTGTACGAGATGCTGACCGGCGACCTTCCGCACGACGGCGAATCGCCCGCCATAGTGCTGTACAAGCACCTTCACGAGGACGTCCCGCCGCCCTCGGCCGTGGTCCCGGGACTGCCGTACGAACTGGACGCGCTGGTCGCGTCGGCCACCGCCCGCACCCCGGACCTGCGGCCGTACGACGCCGTGGCACTGCTCGCGCTGACCCGCGAGGCGCACGGCAGGCTGAGCGCCGACCAGCTGGACGCGGTGCCGCCGCAGGCGCTCGCCGCGAACCACTCGGGCGCCGAGAACCGTACGAGCGTGATCCCGCGCACCCTGACCGTCCCGCGCCCGCTGCCGGTCGACGAGGACGAGCCGCAGTACCACCGCACCAGCCGTCTGGAGAGCGCTCCGCCCCCGCCGCCCCGGCGCGGACGCTCCTCCGGCGGCTCCCGGCGCGGCCCGCTCCTGATCGTCGCCGCGGTCCTGCTGGCCCTGGGCCTCGGGGCGGGCGTCTGGTACATCAACTCCGGCCAGTTCACCCGGGTCCCGGCCGTGCTGACGAAGACCGAGGCACAGGCCCGGGACCAGCTGGACGGGGCCGGGCTGGAGACCGGGAAGGTCACCTACGCCTACAGCGACACCGTGAAGCGCGGCACCGTCATCAGCACCGACCCGGGGGTGGGCGCCCGGATACGGGACAACGACTCCGTGTCGCTCACCGTCTCCAAGGGCCCGCAGAAGGTGAAGGTGCCCGATGTGCAGGGGGACGCGCTGGGCACGGCGAAATCCCGGTTGCGGGCGGAGGGACTCCAACCCGGCATGGTCACCCGGGAGTTCAGCGACGACGTCCCGAAGGGCTTCGTGATCAGCACGGACCCCGACGACGGCACCACCCTGCGGGCCGGCTCCGCGATCGCGCTCACCGTCAGCAAGGGTGCCCCGGTCGACGTCCCGGACGTCACGGGCGAGGACCTGGAGGACGCGAAGGCCGACCTGGCGGAGGCGGGCCTGAAGGTGAAGGTCGCCGCCGTCCGCGTCAACTCCGAGGACGACGCGGGCCAGGTCGCCCGGCAGAGCCCCGGCGAGGGCAGCCAGGCGGCCGACGGCGACACCGTCACGCTGACGCTCTCCAAGGGCCCCGAGATGGTCGAGGTCCCGGACGTCACCGGCGACAGTGTCGACGACGCGAAGGCGGAGCTGGAGGCCAAGGGCTTCCAGGTCGACGAGGACCGGGGTCTGCTCGGCCTCTTCGGCGACACGGTGAAGAAGCAGTCCGTGGAGGGCGGGGACACGGCGCCGAAGGGCTCGACGATCACGATCACCATCCGTTGACGCACGCCGGTACGGCCTCGGGCCCCAGGCCCACCCGAGCCGTACCGGCGCGGCGGGCAATGGCACCCTTGACCGGTGACAACTCAGCGCAACCCCGTCGGCGGCCATGTCCCCGTGGCCGGCGGTCTGAACTCCGTGGGCCTGTCCTACGCCCGTGAACTCGCCGCCGAAACCGTGCAGGTCTTCGTCGCCAATCCACGCGGCTGGGCCACGCCTCCCGGCAACCCCCGCCAGGACGAGGCGTTCCGCGAGGCCTGCGCCGAGGAGAGGATCCCGGCGTACGTCCACGCCCCGTATCTGATCAACTTCGGCTCGCACACCGAGGCGACGGTGGACACCTCACCATCGTTGGTAGCAATGCCCGTGTGATCTTCTCCAGGACCGATCGTAAGCATGGCGCAGCCCCCGGCGGGGGGTGCCGGGGGCTGCGGGTCTCTTCGGCGTCAGAGGGCGCGGTACGCGGCCCACAGGGTCTTCTCGGTACCGCACCCGCCATCGGTGGAGCAGTCCTTACAGGTGCCCAGGTGGCTCATCCAGGCGGCATAGGCGGCGTGGCGTGAGGGGCCGTCGCCGATCCAGATCACTGTCTTGGGGACCCCGATCGGGCCCGACCCCGTGTCGGCCAACTGCTCTCGCATGTCCATGGTCCGCTCCCTCGGTCTCGGTCTCCTCGCACCGTACTACCCCCTGCTACCCCCGTGGGTAGCTATGGCGGGACAGGGCTGGTCGACCAGACTTGGATCATGAGCATTGACCGCGAGGGACCCGTGCCGCCGTACCGGCAGATCGCCGACGACCTGCGCGCGCGGATTGCCAGCGGGGAGATCGCCCCGGGCAGGCGCATCCCGACCATGGTCGAGCTGGAGGACACGTACCAGGTGGCGCGGGACACGATCCGCAAGGCGACCCAGGTACTCAAGGATGAGGGCCTGGTGGAGACCGTGTCCGGGATGGGGATCTACGTCGTCAAGCCGGAGTGATCACGGCCGGTGGCGACGGAACCCCCGAGAACATCCCCGGACCCAAGGGCCCCGCCTGAGGCGCCCCAGCCTCTGGTGATCAGCGTACCGCATGCGTCCCTGACCCGGTTTGCAGGGGTTTGCTCCCCGAGGACGCCTGATCCAGTTTGCTCCAACGTTTGCTGAATTGTGCCAGCGCGGCCGAGGCCATACCCCCTCTGACCTGCACGTTTGCTAGGTTGTCAAGCTATCCCGGACCTTTGCCGGATCGTACGGGGAGAAAACGATCACAGGGGCTTTGCGGTCCCGGAGGGAGGGGCTACGTGATCCACCCACCCCCCTTCGGCCGCACAAACGTGCAGGTCAGGGGCATGATCAGCCCGCCTGTGGGTTTGCTCGGATCCCCGGCCGACTTTGCTTGGGTGAATCAGTACGAATCGCAAGATCGAAGGGTCGCAGCAATTTGCACAGCAAACAGCCACCTGCCGCGCCCGGGGACCGAGGCCCTTTGCGGCAGGTGGCCGTCTGCACCGCGCTACGTGATCACTCAGGGTTCACGAGGCGGTGCGTCACGTGACGTTGAGCATGCGGAACGCGTTGTCGTTCACGCTGTCTGATCCAGTACGACTCCAGAGCAGCGCACCACGCTGACCAATCGGACGACGATTGGAACCGAGCATGTTCGGGATGAGTTCCAGAGTGCTACCGATTCGATCAACGATGACGAAGTTCTTGAAGTCACCGTAGATCAGCGTGTAGTTCTCTGCGCCAGCGTTGATCACACCATCCATGTTGGACAGCTCGCTGATCGGCTTGCCCAGCAGGCGGCCGTCGGACAGCTCGGGGAACAGGCGCGCTCCGTTGGTGGTCTCCATCTGGCTCATGGTGTTGATGACCGGGAGGGTGGCCGTCCACTGTGCGTTGCCGGAGAAGCGCGGCGGGAGCGCGTTCTGAAGCGCGTACACGTCGGCCTTGGCGAACGCGTCAGCACCGGCACTGGCCACCAGCACGGTCGGGGAGGACGCCACCAGGGCCGTCACGATGCCGGTGGGCTGTGCCGACCCGGAACCGGTGGTGTAGGCCGTGGCCTGCAACTGGTCCGCCGCATCGGCCAGCACCATCTTGAGCTGCCCCAGGAGATCCACAGCGTCGGCCCCCACCTCGAAGGAGTAAGTGGCGAACGCATCATTCTTGTAAACCGGGACGGCGGGCTGAGCCACGGCCGGGGGCGCGTCGGCAACCTCGGAGCCCTCCCCGATCCACTCGGCCGACACACCCGCACTGGTCACGCCGCGCCACTCGTTCGTCATGGTCTGCACGACGCGCGAGATCTTGCGGAGCGGGTTGATCGATCCAGCGCTGGTCAGGATGATCGCGGGGTCGAGCGTGAGAGGGATCATGTACCCGCCTGCCGCGCCGCTCGTGCTCATGGCACGGAGTTCGTCCTGTACGCCGGCCGCGCGGCGGAAGGCTGCGCCCTCCTCGGGTGTCCAGAGCAGGTGACCGCGCTCGGGGTCGGCGGCCAGGCGGGCGAACGCGGTCGCGTACGCCTCGTCACCGGCGGCCACGGCCCAGCGGGCGGCCAGGTTGCGGGAGGTCGGGAGACCGGTGGTCAGCAGGCCCTCAACGCGTTCTGCGCCGTACGCCTCCAGGGCACCGGAGCGCGTCAGGCCGTCCACGGTCCGCATGGCGCGGTTGTAGCCCTCGGAGCGGGCCGGGGTACGCGACCCGCCCCCCGATCCGAAGCCGGTCCCGTTCTCGGTGGAGCCGTCGGCGGCCAGGCTCCGGATGTCTTCCTTCTTGATCGCATTGAGGAGACCGAGGTAGAAGGCACCGGCGAGACCGCCGGGCACCTCACCCTCGTCGCTCATGCGGCGCTTCTCGGCGAGGATCTCGGCATGGGTGGCGCCGGTCAGCCAGGCTTCCAGCTCGGGGCGCGTGGCGGTCTTGGGATCGGGTGCTGCGGACATGGGGGATCTCCCTGGAGTCAGGCGGATGTGTGCACGCCGTTCGGTGGAGATGCCGCGCCCGTGCGCGCTCCGGCCGGAGGTACTGCGGTGGCGTCCGCCCCCTGGGCGTCATCCGGCCGCGACCTAGCTTGATCAGTGTACGCGCCCCGAGGCCTGAGCGGCCCTGAGACCGCGTGGGGGCGCGGGCCGGGGCAGGGAGACACAGAACCGCCCCCCGGCGGTCTCAGGGCCAGCCAGGGGGCGGGAAGGGCGGGTCAGGCGCCGAACATCCCGCCTATCGCGGTGAACAGTTCGATCAGGAAGCCGGTCACGGCGGCGCCGTACGAAGCACCCAGGGTGACGCCCCACAGGGCCGCGACGACCATCCGCAGACGGTCCTTGCCGCCGCTCACGAAGAACACCACGGCCACCACCATGGTCATGATCAGAGTCACCATGGCGGCGGTCATGACGCGCTCCCGTTCATCCGCACGTGGGCCAGGTCGCGCTTCGCCGTGGCGGGGCTCACCCCGAGCTTCTCGGCGGCCTGGGGGCCGGTCAGGGCCGGAGTCTCCGCCAGCAGCTCACGCAGCCTCTCGTGCCGCTCACGGGCGGCGGTGAGCGGCTCATGAGCGCTCGTGAGCGGCTCGTGAGCGGCTCGTGAGCGCTCGATGAGCGGCTCAGGGGTGGCTTCGAGCGGCTCATGAGCGCTCGTACCCGCGATCTGCTTCCGGATCTTGTCCGCCTCGTACTGCGCCACGCGGTGCAGCTCCACGGGGTCGGTGTCCGTCTCGCTCGCGGACAGGTGCACACCGGCCGGGCGGGCGGGCTCCAGGGAGAGGCGTACGGCGGAGGTCTGAGCGTCCAGCCGCGCCACCTGACGATCCACGGAGGCCATCGCCATGCGCACCCCGGCCTTGCTGCGCTTGTCCCTCAGGTTGCCCTTGTCCACCTCGCTCAGGGTCACCTCGATGTGCTTCATGATCCCGAGCCACAGGATCTTGGCGACCCCGGACACCACCGCGCCGATCACGGCGTACCGCAGGTCAGGCATGGCGTGCCAGAAGATCGCGCCCATGGTCACGGCGAGCAGGCCCCAGCCCAGGACCAGCGGGAACGTCCGCTTGTCGTCGTCGTACCGGCTCTTCCACTCCAGGATCAGCGCGGTCCCCCAGCTCAGATCGAACACGATCGCGGCCAGGTAGCCGATGCCGCCGTGCAGCAGAGAGCCGATGGACCAGGTCGACCAGGCCACGGCCACGGCCGTCAGCACGAGGACCATGGCCACGGCCACGCGGGTGCTGAGCAGGTCCCAGTCCCGGGGCGGGGCCACCACGGGGTCGTGGTTCACGGTCTTGTCGTACTCGAACGTGCTGCCGTCATCGCGGGTCGCGATGGCGAGTTCCTTCGTGGGCTTCGGCGTGCGGAACTTCACCGTCATGACGGGTCCTTGGGGGTGTTGAGGGCGAACAGTGCGGGGCGGTTCTCGTCGTCCTTGGTGACCAGGCCCTTTTTGACCAGGGCGTTCAGGGCGTCGGAGGTGCGGTTCTGCGGGAGTCCGGTGGCGTCCATGATCTCTTTGGTCTCCATCGGGCGGTCCGCGATCTCCAGGGCCAGACAGGTCAGTTGCTGGTTGTCGGAGAGCGTGACCGGCCGCGCCTCGGGCGCCTCGGGCGGCGGGATCTTGGCCAACGTGACCGTCGGGGCGGTGTCGGCGGTGACTTCCGGTACCGGGGCGGATACCGGGGCGCGAAGCGCCCCGGGGATCCCAACGGGGTTGCCGAGGGACGCGAAGCGGACCTCGGACAGCCACAGAGCGGCCAGCGGGTGCGGCTTGCTGCGCCGGTCCTCCGTGTGGATGAGCAGGCTCCCGGGGGCGGTCAGCTCATGCGGCTGCCAATCGGCCATACCGGGGAAGACGACGCCGCTCTCGATGCTGCTGTGTACGCGGTGAGCGAGCGTGGTGGTGATGTTGCACTGGATCTCGCTCGGCAGGTTGACCCTGCTGGGGTGCTGGATCCCGAAATACCACCTGATCTTGAAATGCCGGGAGATGTCGATCAGGGTGCAGAGGCTGCCGAACTGGGCCTTGGTGAGCTGCCGGATCAGGGCGGACGTCTCGTCGACGATGATCACTAGGTCGCTGCCGTCGCGCCCCGGGTCGGCCAGAAGAGACCGGATCAGAGAAACGGTATCGGCCGAACTGGTTACCACCCTGGCCTTGCCCGCGTACAGCTCCCCCTCGGGTGCTCCGGGTTTGAGGTCTATCAGGACCAGGGACGCACCGGCCTTGAGGGCGTGCATGGCCAGTACGCGCGTGGTGCTGCTCTTTCCACTGCCGGTCAGACCCGCAATGACGATATGGCGGTCGATCCGGATTTTCACCTTGCGCCACAGGCCGCGCCGGGCGACCACGGCGGGGGTCTGCATCGTCACGCGGCCCCGGGGCGCCTGCCACACGAACAGGCGGGCGAACGCCTTGTAGAGGATCCAGCGGGCGGCCCTGCGGGCGTACCGGCGGGGGTTGGCGGCCCTGACGCGGGCCCGTTCTGCCTTGCGGAGCTTGCGCGTGGTCTTCGCGTGCCTGGCCCACATGGCCAAGGTCAGCAGCGTGACCACGAATATGATCGAAAGCATGGGTTGCGACTCCTCCTAGTCGTTGTCCCTAGGCGCGCTCCCGGGCTTTCACCCCGGGGGCGTGCCGCTTACAAGTACTGGCCGGTCTCCGGAGCCTCGGGCTCGGAGGGCGGGGCCTGGTAGGGCAGGATCCGGATGTGATCGCGGTCGATGACGATCGCGGTCTCCCCGTCGATGAACTGCCGGGCGTACGCGGGTGCTTCGGGGTCGGCCTCCAGGGCCGCGAGGAACGCGCGGAATTCGTCCTGGATGTTGTCCGTGATCTTCGTGACCACGTCGGCGGGGTTGATCTCGGGGCCGGTCATGGTGTGGCTCCTTCGGGGCGTTGGATCATGGTTTGGGGTGTCCCCCTCAGAGGGGTACGGAAGGGTGTCCCCCTCGGTCGGAGGGGTACAGGGGACACCAGGGGGACACCCCCTGATGACCTGGGCTTTAGCCGTCCCCCTCCAGGGGGACACCAGGGGGACGCCCGGTGTACCCCTCACTCCCCGGGGACGTAGTCCCGGGGGAGGGGGACAGGCGCAGCTTGCGAGCAGCGATAGCGGTAGAGAAGTCATCCGTCTTGTGCTTGATCACCACCTGGTTCAGGGCCAAGTGGCCCTTCGCGCCCCGGATGCTGGCGTCGTCCGGCACACCTGCCGCGTCAAGCTCGCGGATGATGCGATCAACGTTGTTGACCGGCGCGGGGGCCGACAGTTCCTCGTTGAAGGGGTCCGGCTCGGTGAACGTCGTGGATACCGGTCCCGGCTTCCCCTCCTCCGCCGTGGAGACCATGACCGCGATGGCTACCGCCCGCCCCTTGGCACCGAGTGATCCCTTGTTGTCCTTGCGCAGCACCAGCCGGGTCCGCCCGGTGGTGCCCGCGTTCAACTCGTCGACCTTGGCGGCCTCGTACAAAGCCCCTTGGACGGCCTGCGACTTGCGGACGGATCCGATCTGCCGGTCCTTGTTCTCGTGGCCGACGTGGTCAATGAAGACGCCGCAGGCACCGCGCAGAGTGAACGGCCCCAGGCACTCCCGCACCACGGTGTCGGTGCCGTCCGAGTCGTTGACCTTGACCCCCAGGGCCGAAACCGCCGGGTTGACGGCGTCCAGGGTCACCAGCGCGACCGTCTGCCCGGCGGGCAGGGCGTCGCGCTCCGCGATGGACCGCAGCACGGTGAACCGCTCGCGGATGACCGGGGCACCCGCTCCCGCCCGAAGCAGCCTCTGGACGATCGCGCGTGTGTCGTTGTTGTCGAACTCCCAGTGGACGACCCGGCCACCGTCGGCCAGCGCGCGCGCCTGGAGTTCCGCGATGATCACGGACTTGGCGACGCCCTCGTCCCCGTAGATCCCGTTCGCCACGCGGGGGTAGAACAGCCCGTAGCCGCGCGGGTGTCCGTCGATGAGCCCCACGGTGGGCGCGTCCGTGACGCCGCTCAGGATCGCGTCCAGAGCGTCACTGACGGACTCCTCGGACGCGCCCCGCTGGGCAGCCTCGTACGCGGACACGGCGGCGGCGGCTTTCCGGTGCCGGTAGATCTCCAGCGCCTTGCTGCCGACCGTCGCCCCCAGCTCGGAGACGAACGCGGGCTCATCGGCAGCGGGCGCGGACTCCATCCACTTCGCGGACGTCTCCTCCCAGATCGCGTCGACCATCTCGGCCGTCCAAGGCTGGTCGGCCTTCAGGTTCACGAACTGCCCGGCGAGGGACTGCACGGCTGCCTTGCCGACCAGCCCGGGTACGCCCTGCTTGCACAGGGACCCGATGGCGGAGATCAGGAATTCCCGCTGGGTCACGTCGCCCTCGCGCAGGGCGGCGGCGTCCGCGTACGCCGTGCTCCAGTTGAAGCCGCTCATGAGGCCCGCGTCCCCGGGGTCGGCGGTACCCGCCGTGTCCTTCGCCCTGGGCTTGGCCCGGTGCGCCTTCTCCAGCCACGGGGGCACGGGCAGGACGTCGGCGTCAGGGTCTTCCGGGGCGTAGGTCACGCCGGTCTCGTGCTTCGCGCCGGGGGCCATGACGTAGCCGCCCGCGCCCCGGGTGTCGATGTTGTACCCGTCCTGCTTGAACGGGTTCCTGTTGGTCAGCGGGTCCCCGGCGGGCTGCGTGAAGGCGTAGTGCCAGCCTTTGCCGGTCTTCGTCCGGAAGGTGTCCGGTACGTCGTGACCGAGGTCGCGGCACAGCCGCTCGAACTCGCCCTCGGAGTCCTCGTCGTAGACCACGAGATCCGACTTGCCGCAGTCGATGGCGAAGTTCACCGCGCGGCCGGCGGACCAGGTGGCGATGTCCCCTGGGTCCTTGGACGACGCCTTGGACCACGAAGTCTGCGGGTGCTTGCCGCGCTTCGTGCAGGTATCGGGGTTGTGCTCCTTCGTGCGTGCTCCGGTGCACTTCGGGCTGTCCGGGTGATCGCACGGGTGCAGGTACCAGCCACGCTTTATCAGCGCGTACGCGGTGGTCATCCCGACCGTCCCCGCAGGAGGGAGCGCAGTACTGCGAGGGTCGAGGAATCGGGTATCCGAGCGGTTTCCGAGGGTCGCTTCGCTGCGGTACCCTGGGAACAGGTCATTACGGGATTTTCATGGTCCGCCTCGCTGGGCACGGGGCGGATCTTTTTTGCGCTCATGGGGGTATGCCATTCCGTCGTTGATCGAAATTCGGCACACCGCCCTATCGGTCGTAGTAGGTCGGTCCGGAATGGGGTGCCTACCCCGGACCTTGCGGGACTCTGGTGGTACGGACTATCGGTTGTCGTGCTCGGTCTGGCCGCTCAGCAATTCCTTCGCCTCGCGCTCCAGCCGGTCGGCCTCACGCCGTGCGTGCGCTGCGATGGCGAGCCAGTACGCGGCACGGGTCTCGGGGGTGTCGCTCCGGGCGATCGCCAGCCGGTGGCGCTGAAGCTCGGGGCCCTTCAAGTCGAGCGGCCTGCGTTTCTGCAAGGGATGATCTCCTTTTACAATTCATAACAGAGGGCCCTCAACGTGCGAGACCCGAAGCGAATAAGTCTCGCTTCGGGTCTCGCGCTGTCTCGGTCTCGATCTTTTTGTGGTCCCGGTCCCTTCGTGGTCCCGATCTCGATCTGTGTTCCACAATACACGTCCCATAGGGACTTAGGGGATCTTATTCCCCCGCACGGGGGATGAATTCCATTGTGTGTTCCTACAAACTTTTGGCCTGATTCCAAATCAGCCGGTCGGCTGCCGGAATCCGGTCCGCATGGGCGCCCATGTACGGGGCGCGCTTGACGCGTACCTCCCCGAGCAGCTCGGGGACCAGGAGGATGGCCGCGATCTCCCGTTGCGCGGTGACCGGCAGCGCGGCCCACCGGCCGTCGATGTCCTCCGCGTCGCCGAAGATCTCGGCAAGCCGGTCGGGCCGCGACAGCTTCGAGACCCGCGCCTCAAGATCCTTGATGTACGCCTCCTTCGCCTCGGTCATGCGGGCGATGACGCGCCCTTCGGCGAGGCTCTCGGGGGTCGCGGCCTCCAGCTCGCGCAGCTCCGCGCGCCTGGTGGCCAGCTCGCCCCGTACGGCCTTGAGTTGGGGGGTGTCCTCACCGGTACTCCCCAGCTCCAGCAGACCGAGCCCGTGGAGCCGTTCGAGGTACGCGACAATCTCGCCGGTGATCTCGTCGTCCACGCCCTCTTTGGTGATCCTCGTGCACGCCTTCTGGTGGCACTGGTACCCGGGCGGCAGCGGCGTCTTGACCGCGTCCCGGAACGTCACGGACATGGGCCCGCCGCACACGTCGCACCTGATCGTCATGGAGAACGCATGGCGGATCCCGGCGCCGGTGTGCGACCGGCGGGACGGGTCGGCGAGCAAGGCCTGAACGCCGTGCCAGGTCGTCTCGTCGATGATCGCGGGCCAGCTCGCCCGGACCGTCCGGCCGTGGTGGATCCGGTATCCCCGGTACGCGTCCTTGACCAGCGACACCCGCAGGGTCGCGGCGCTGAACGGCACCCCGCCCCGGGACGTGATCCCGCGTGATGCCCAGTCACGGGACACGGACAGGATGCTGTCCCCTGCTAGGACCCTGCGGAACAGTTCCTTGATCAGAGGCGACTCGTCCGGGTCGGGGTACTGCCGGATGGGCTTCGAGCGGCCGTCGACCAGGCCGTACTCCCGGGCGTAGCCGAACGGGACCTTGCCATGCGGGCGGGCGCCGTCCTCGGCATTGAAGGCCGACGTCACGCCGCGCAGGGTACGGGCGGACAGCCGCCGGGACTCCTTCTCCGCGTCCAGGATCCCCGAGTTGATCGCGTGGTAGTCCGCGTAGTTCCGGGGGTCGAAGGTGTGTTCCTCGGATGTGACGTGGATCTTGTAACCGCGCGCCTCACACAGCTTGACGATCTTGTTGCCGATCCCCATTTCGCGGCTCAGCCGGGAGATTTCCCAGAGCACGAGCACGTCGCCGGTCTCTCCGAACGCGCCGGTCTCCAGGTCGGCCAGCAGCCGCGCGAAGTCGTCGCGGGCCCGCTTGGCGTACATGGAGGCGGAGCCGGTGTCGGCGTACGGGGCGCCCCACGTCCAGGGGCCGTGCTCCTTTTCGGCGCGCAGGTTGTCGGCGTGCTGGTCCTCGGTCGACCGGCTGCGGTTGTCGCGGCCCTTCGAAGATCGTGCGTATTCGCGGGCGGTGGTCATAGGGGGGCGCCTCCTCGGCTCCCCTCCATCATGTCACCAACGATGGTGATTTGACCGTGGAGAGGTCGGTGGAGTCGCTGCGGCACTCCCTCAGGCGCGGGCGTGAGATCGGTGCCCTCGGCGTCGTCGTGCACACCGGCAGCGCCACCGGGGGCCGGGACCGTTCCGTGGCCCTGAAGCAGGTCCGCGAGTACCTGCTGCCGCTGCTCGACGAGCTCACCCACGACGACGACCCGTATCTGCTCCTGGAGTCCACCGCGGGCCAGGGCTTCTCGCTCTGCTCGCGGACCTGGGACTTCGGCCCGTACTTCGAGGCGCTGGACGCCCATCCGAAGCTGGGCGTCTGTCTGGACACCTGCCACATCTTCGCCGCCGGGCACGACCTGACCGGCCCGAGCGGTATGCACCAGACGCTCGACCTGCTGGTGGACACGGTGGGCGAGGGCCGGCTGAAGCTGATCCACGCCAACGACTCCAAGGATGTGGTCGGCGCACACAAGGACCGCCACGAGAACATCGGCTCCGGCCACATCGGCGAGGACCCGTTCCGCGCGCTGATGACCCACCCCGCCACCGAGGGCGTACCTCTGGTCATCGAGACTCCCGGCGGCAAGGAGGGCCACGCGGCGGATGTGGAGCGGCTGAAGAAACTCCGGGACGGCTGAGACGTTGAGGAATACCCCTAGGGGGTATACGGTTCCTGCTCACGCAGGAACCGTCGTCCGTCATTGGGGGCTTCCATGGAGCACGAGGCGCACACACATCACGAGCAGCACGAGCAGCACGAGACGCACCACCACGACATGGCACCGTCCGCCGCGACCTGGGCCACCGCCGTCCAGGCCACCCTCCACTGCCTCACCGGCTGCGCCATCGGAGAGGTGCTCGGCATGGTCGTCGGCACCGCGCTGGGCTGGGGCAACCTGCCCACCACCGTCCTGGCGATCGTGCTCGCGTTCTTCTTCGGCTACTCACTGACCCTGCGCGGCGTCCTGAAGGCGGGCGTCGACCTGCGGACGGCGGTACGGGTGGCACTGGCCGCGGACACGCTGTCCATCGCCGTGATGGAACTGGTCGACAACTCGGTGATCGTGCTGTGGCCGGGCGCGATGGACGCCGGGCTGGGCGACCTGCTGTTCTGGGCGACGCTGGCGATCTCCCTGGCCGTCGCCTTCGTGATCACCACACCGGTCAACAAGTGGACGATCGGCCGGGGCAGGGGTCACGCGGTGGTGCACCAGTACCACCACTGACGCACGCCGGGACCAGGGAGTCAGAGTTCGGGCCCGTCGCCGGGCTCCTCCTGGTACGAGTACCGCTGTTCCTTCCAGGGGTCGCCGACGTTGTGGTAGCCGCGCTCCTCCCAGAAACCCCGGCGGTCGGCGGTCATGTACTCCACGCCGCGGACCCATTTGGGGCCCTTCCAGGCGTACAGATGGGGGACGACGAACCGGAGCGGAAAGCCGTGTTCCGCGGTCAGCAGCTCCCCGTCCTTGTGGGTCGCGAAGATCGCGCGCTCGGACGCGAAGTCGGCGAGGCGGAGGTTGGAGCTGAAGCCGTACTCGGCCCAGACCATCACATGGGTGACCGCCGGCGCGGGTGGGGCGATCTCCAGGACCGTCCGCGCGGGCACCCCGCCCCACTCGGAGCCGAGCATGCTGAACTTCGTCACGCAGTGCAGGTCACCGACGACGGTGGTGTACGGCAGGGCCGCGAACTCCTCGTGGTTCCAGGAGTACTTCTCGCCGTCCGCGGTGGCACCGAAGACCCCGAACTCCCAGCGCTCGGGCCGGAACCTGGGAACCGGGCCGTAGTGCGTGACGGGCCAGCCGCGCTGGATCCGCTGCCCCGGCGGAAGCTCGGAGTGCGCCGCTGCTCCACTCTCACGCTCCACCGGCTGCCCCATGCCTTCCATCCTGACAGACCCGAGGCGATGCACCCGACCAGCCGCCGCCCAATTCGCATGAAATTGGACTAAGCATGCCCTTACTTACTAAGTGAAGACTTACTGGACGATCTTCCTCGCCGATGCAAGGATGCGGCGCAATCTGCCAGTTCCCCACAGTCGGAAGGAGCCTCTGCGATGCAGGGCGACCCCGAGGTCATCGAATTCCTCAACGAGCAGCTCACGGGCGAGCTCACCGCGATCAACCAGTACTTCCTGCACGCGAAGATGCAGGAGAACTTCGGCTGGACGAAGCTCGCGAAGTACACGCGGCACGAGTCGTTCGACGAGATGAAGCACGCCGAGGTGCTCACCGACCGCATCCTCTTCCTGGAGGGACTGCCGAACTACCAGCGGCTGTTCCACGTGCGCGTGGGCCAGACCGTCAAGGAGATGTTCGAGGCGGACCGGCAGGTCGAGGTCGAGGCCATCGACCGCCTCAAGCGCGGTATCGAGGTCATGCGGGCCAAGGGCGACATCACCTCGGCGAACATCTTCGAGTCGATCCTCGCGGACGAGGAGCACCACATCGACTACCTCGACACGCAGCTGGAGCTCCTGGAGAAGCTCGGCGAGGCGCTCTACATCGCGCAGCTGATCGAGCAGCCGGAGAGCTAGGCGGCTGCCACGGGCTAGGCGGCTTCTTCGAGCTCCGTGACGGCGGCGAGTTCGGCGAGGACCGGCCGGCCCTGGTCCGCCGGCTCGGGCCGGGGGCACGCACCCCTGCCCAGGATGGCCTGGATCCGGCGTACGCACGATCCGCAGTCGGTGCCCGCCTTGCAGGCGGACGCTATCTGGCGAGGGGTGCAGGCACCGTCCGCCGCGTGCTTCTTGACTTGCTGTTCGGTGACGCCGAAGCAACTGCAGATGTACACGCGGTCCACCTCCCGTCCGGGATCGATAAGTCGCGCCCGTCCCGATTAATCGGTGAGGCTAACCTAACCTTACCCGGCACTCAGGAGCCGCAAAAGTGCTGTGGGGGGGGGGGGGGGGGGGGGGGGGGGGGGCGGCGTGGGGGGGGGGCGCCGTGAGCCAGTTACACGGTTGTACGCCTCCTCCCTCTACTCGACGGAGAGCAGATACGGACGGAAGTCGGCTGG
>NZ_JBVIHJ010000012.1:275892-288523 GCF_055570355.1 Streptomyces sp. NPDC031225
GTAGGTACGCCGTACCCGTTCGGGGGGGTGGGGGAGAAGACCCAACCCTCCCCCCAAAGCGAGGAAAAAAAGGGGGGGGGGGGGGGGGAGATTCCCCCCCCCCCCCCCCCCACTTCACGCTCCGGTAACAGGTGCCCCGGTCACTGGTCCCTGTACATCTCCGCGACGAGGAAGGCCAGGTCGAGGGACTGGCTGCGGTTGAGGCGCGGGTCGCAGGCCGTCTCGTAGCGCTGGTGCAGATCGTCGACGAAGATCTCGTCGCCGCCACCCACGCACTCGGTGACGTCGTCACCGGTGAGCTCGACGTGGATGCCGCCCGGGTGGGTGCCGAGGCCCTTGTGGACCTCGAAGAAGCCCTTGACCTCGTCGAGCACGTCGTCGAAGCGGCGGGTCTTGTGGCCGGAGGCCGCCTCGTAGGTGTTGCCGTGCATCGGGTCGGTGATCCAGGCCACCGTCGCGCCGGACGCGGAGACCTTCTCGACCAGCTCGGGCAGCTTGTCGCGGACCTTGTCGGCGCCCATGCGGACGATGAAGGTCAGCCGGCCCGGCTCGCGGTCGGGGTCCAGACGCTCGATGTACTGCAGCGCCTCCTCGGCCGTGGTCGTCGGGCCGAGCTTGATGCCGATCGGGTTGCGGATCTGCGAGGCGAACTCGATGTGCGCGTGGTCCAGCTGGCGGGTGCGCTCACCGATCCACACCATGTGCGCGGAGACGTCGTACAGCTGTCCCGAGCGCGAGTCCACGCGGGTGAGCGCCGACTCGTAGTCCAGCAGCAGCGCCTCGTGCGAGGAGTAGAACTCGACGGTCTTGAACTCCTCCGGGTCGGTCCCGCAGGCCCGCATGAAGTTCAGCGCCTGGTCGATCTCCCGGGCCAGCTGCTCGTAGCGCTGGCCGGAGGGGGACGACTTCACGAAGTCCTGGTTCCAGGCGTGCACCTGGCGCAGGTCGGCGTAGCCGCCGGTGGTGAAGGCGCGGACCAGGTTGAGCGTGGAGGCGGACGCGTTGTACATCCGCTTCAGGCGCTCGGGGTCCGGGATGCGGGACTTCTCGTCGAAGTCGAAGCCGTTGACCGAGTCGCCGCGGTAGGTCGGCAGGGTCACGCCGTCGCGGGTCTCGGTGCCCTTGGAACGCGGCTTGGAGTACTGGCCCGCGATGCGGCCGACCTTCACGACCGGCACCGAGGCGGCGTACGTCAGGACGGCGCCCATCTGGAGCAGCGTCTTCAGCTTGTTGCGGATGTGATCTGCGGACACGCCGTCGAAGGCTTCGGCGCAGTCGCCGCCCTGGAGCAGGAACGCCTCTCCCTTGGCGACGGCCGCCATCCGGGCGCGCAGCTGGTCGCACTCGCCCGCGAAGACGAGCGGCGGATACGACTCGAGGTCCGCGATCACTGCGCGCAGAGCCTCGGTGTCGGGGTACTCGGGCTGCTGCGCCGCGGGCAGGTCTCGCCAGGTGTTGCCAGCGCTCGCGCTGGTCTTAGCGTTCACGGTCACGACGTCAACATTACGGGGTCGTGTCATGGCTCCCGTGCCGTGCCCAGGAAATGAGACACGGGCGGCCCCGTACGGACGTGGGGTATGGTGCGTCGCATGTTCGCGCATTCGACCCAGACCTGGTGGTGGACCGCTCATCCGGCGGCCCACTGACTGCGCGTACGCAAGACTTCGCGAAGGCCGCCCGAGGGGCGGCCTTCGGCGTTTCCGGGGTCGTTCCTCACCGATACCGACATCGAGGTTGAGGAACCATGGACCTGACACAGCTCCTGCACGACGATCGCCCTTTCGCCCTGCTCCGACGCCGCACGCCCGGGCATGACGACAGCACGGTGGAGCTGCTGCTCGGCCCCGTCACCACCTACGACCGTCTCGCCGACCTGCCCGACGAGGGCCTGGCGCTCGTTCCCTTCCGCCAGATCCGCGAGCGCGGCTTCGACGTGCGGGACGACGGGACGCCGCTCGCGGTGCTGACGCCCGAGGAGACGCACACACTGTCCCTCCAGGAGGCCCTGGACCAGCTCCCCGCGCACGGGGTCCGGGTCGAGAACGGCGGCTTCGACGTGGCCGACGAGGAGTACGCCGGGATCGTCGGGCGGGTCCTGGACGAGGAGATCGGGCGCGGCGAGGGCGCCAACTTCGTGATCAGGCGGACGTACGAGGGCGAGATCCCGGGGTTCTCCCGCGCCGACGCCCTCGCCCTGTTCCGGCGGCTCCTCGAAGGCGAGCGGGGCGCGTACTGGACCTTCGTCGTCCACACCGGTGACCGCACGCTCGTCGGCGCCAGCCCCGAGGTCCACGTGCGGATGACCGGCGGGACCGTCGTCATGAACCCGATCAGCGGGACCTACCGCTACCCCGCCGAGGGCCCGACCCCCGAGCATCTGCTCGAATTCCTCGCCGACGGCAAGGAGATCGAGGAGCTGTCGATGGTCGTCGACGAGGAACTCAAGATGATGTGCACCGTCGGCGACATGGGCGGGGTCGTGATCGGACCCCGGCTGAAGGAGATGGCCCACCTCGCGCACACCGAGTACGAACTGCGCGGGAAGTCCTCGCTGGACGTGCGGGAGGTCCTGAAGGAGACCATGTTCGCGGCGACCGTCACCGGTTCGCCGGTGCAGAACGCCTGCCGGGTCATCGAGCGGCACGAGGTCGGCGGCCGCGGCTACTACGCGGGCGCGCTGGCCCTGCTCGGCCGGGACTCCGGCGGGGCGCAGACCCTGGACTCCCCCATCCTCATCCGCACCGCCGACATCTCCGCCGACGGCAGGCTGCGGGTCCCGGTCGGCGCGACCCTGGTGCGCGGCTCGGACCCGGCGAGCGAGGTCGCGGAGACCCACGCGAAGGCGGCGGGGGTGCTGGCGGCTCTCGGTGTACGACCGTCCCGGCCCCGCGCGGAGCACGCGCGCGTGGCTCTCGCCGACGATCCACGCGTGCGTGCCGCCCTGGACGGGCGCCGCACCTCCCTCGCGCCGTTCTGGCTGCGGATGCAGGAGCGGTCCGACGAGCTCGAAGGGCATGCCCTCGTGGTCGACGGCGAGGACACCTTCACGGCGATGCTCGCGCACGTGCTGCGGTCCAGCGGCCTTGAGGTGACCGTCCGGCGCTATGACGAGCCGGGCCTCAGGGAGACCGTCCTCGCCCACGAGGGGCCGCTGGTGCTCGGCCCCGGCCCCGGCGATCCGTCCGACCTGGACGACCCGAAGATGCGGTTCCTGCGGGAGCTGACCGCCGAGGTGCTCCGGGGGCACCGGCACGGGGTGCTGGGCGTCTGCCTGGGCCATGAGCTGATCGCGGCCGAGCTGGGGCTGGAGATCGTACGGAAGGAAGTGCCCTACCAGGGCGCGCAGGTGACGATCGACCTGTTCGGGCGGCCCGGGACCGTGGGCTTCTACAACAGCTTCGTGGCGCGCTGCGACGACGAGGCGCTCACCGAACTCGCCGCACACGGCGTCGAGTTGAGCCGGGCCGGCAACGGCGAGGTGCATGCCGTGCGCGGGCCCGGGTTCGCCGGCGTGCAGTTCCACCCCGAGTCGGTCCTGACGCTGGACGGCGACACGGTCGTACGGGAGCTGATGGGTCAGCTGCGGAACACGACCGTGTAGGCGCCCGTTCGCGTCAGCCGAAGAACACCCCCACCTCCTCGTACAGTTCGGGGTTCACCGTCTTCAGCCGCGCCGTCGCCTCCGCGATGGGGACGCGGACGATGTCCGTGCCGCGCAGGGCGACCATCGTTCCGAAGTCGCCGTCGCGGACGGCGTCGATGGCGTGCAGGCCGAAGCGGGTGGCGAGCCAGCGGTCGAAGGCGCTGGGGGTGCCGCCGCGCTGGATGTGCCCGAGCACGGTCGTGCGGGCCTCCTTGCCGGTGCGCTTCTCGATCTGCTTGGCCAGCCATTCGCCGACCCCCGACAGGCGCACGTGTCCGAAGGAGTCGAGCGACTCGTCCTTGAGGACGACGTCACCGTCCCTCGGCATGGCCCCCTCGGCGACGACCACGATCGGGGCGTACGACGACTTGAAGCGGGAGGTGATCCAGGAGCACACCTGCTCGATGTCGAAGCGCTGCTCGGGGATGAGGATGACGTTGGCGCCGCCCGCGAGGCCGGAGTGCAGGGCGATCCAGCCTGCGTGACGGCCCATCACCTCGCAGACCAGGACCCGCATATGGGACTCGGCGGTGGTGTGCAGGCGGTCGATGGCCTCCGTGGCGATGCCGACCGCGGTGTCGAAGCCGAAGGTGTAGTCGGTGGCGGAGAGGTCGTTGTCGATGGTCTTCGGTACGCCGACACAGGGCACGCCGTGCTCGTCGGACAGGGTCGCGGCGACGCCGAGGGTGTCCTCGCCGCCGATCACGATGAGCGCGTCGACCTCCCGCTCGGCCAGGTTCTCCTGGATCCGGCGGATGCCGTCCTCCTGCTTCAGCGGGTTGGTGCGGGAGGAGCCGAGGATGGTGCCGCCGCGGGGCAGGATGCCGCGGACGGCCGGGATGTCGAGACGCACGGTGCGGTCTTCCAGTGGACCCCGCCAGCCGTCCCGGAAGCCGGTGAAGTCATAGCCGTACTCCTGGACGCCCTTGCGGACTATGGCCCGGATGACGGCGTTGAGGCCGGGGCAGTCGCCGCCTCCGGTCAGTACTCCGACGCGCATGGACAGTTCCCTTCGCCGCAGGTGCCTGACGAAGGGTCAGTGTGACGTGCGCCTCACTCGTCGTCGAGGCCTCGTTCGATGGCGTATCGGACGAGCTCGACCCTGTTGTGGAGTTGCAGCTTGCCGAGGGTGTTCTGGACGTGGTTCTGGACCGTGCGGTGCGAGATGACCAGACGCTCGGCGATCTGCTTGTAGCTCAGGCCCTTGGCGACCAGGCGCAGCACCTCGGTCTCGCGCTCGGTGAGCTGCGGGGCCTTGGGCCGGTCGGGGTCGGAGGCGGGCGCCGGGTCGGAGGCGAGGCGGCGGTACTCGCCGAGGACCAGACCGGCGAGGCCGGGCGTGAAGACCGCGTCGCCGACGGCCGTGCGGCGGACCGCGTCCAGGAGTTCCTCGGTCGACGCCGACTTCAGCAGATAGCCCGTCGCGCCCGACTTCACGGCTTCCAGTACGTCGGCGTGCTCGCCGCTCGCCGACAGCACGAGGACGCGCAGCGCCGGGTTATGGCCGACGAGTTCCTTGCAGACCTGGACGCCCGGCTTCACGGGCAGGTTCAGGTCGAGCACCAGCACGTCCGGGCCCGCGGCCCTGGCCCGGCGCACGGCCTGTTCGCCGTCGCTCGCGGTGGCGACCACCTCGAAGCCGGACTCGGCCAGGTCCCGGGCGACCGCGTCGCGCCACATGGGGTGGTCGTCGACCACCATCACCTTGATCGGACCCTGGTCACTCATCGCTGTCCTGCCTTCCCCCGTGAGACCTTCGGTATCTTCAACTCGACCTCCGTGCCCTGCCCCGGAGGCGAGATCAGCTCGGCGCTGCCGCCGAGGTCGCGCAGCCGGCCCCGGATCGACTGGGCCACCCCGAGCCGCCCCTCACCCTCGGCCTGGTCGAGCCGCCCCTCGGGGATGCCGGGTCCGTCGTCCCGCACGGTCACGATCACCTCGTCGGGTTCGTCCTCGACGAGGATCCACGCGCGCGCGTGCTCACCGGCGTGCCGGTGCACGTTGTCCAGGGCGGCCCCGACGGCCGCGGCCAGCTCGCGCGCGGATGGCGGGGTCAGCGGGACGGGGGCGCCGGGCTCGATGAGGGAGACCTTCGCCGAGGCGTACGGGGCGAGGAGCGCGCGCAGGTCGAGCGGGCCGCCCGACTCGTCATCGTCCCGCTCGTCGTCGACGACGTGGACGACCGCGCCCTGCGCCGCGTCCCGCGAGACCCGGGAGACGGATGTCAGGCCGCCGGAGACCAGGGTGCGCAGCGCCACCTCCTGCTCACCGGCCATCCGGCCCAGCTCGGCGGCCTCGCCGCCCATGACCGCTCCCCGGCGCTGCACCATGGCCAGCACCTGGAGGACGCTGTCGTGGATGTCCCGGGCCAGCCGCTCCCGTTCCCGGGTCGCCGCCTCGATCTCCAGGGCGCGGGCGAGGGTGCGCTCGGAGGCGCGGGCGACCTCGACGACGTAGCCGATGGCGATGGAGGCGACCCAGACGAGGATCACGTTGTGGACGGTGTCGCGGGCCGGGTGGCCGCGCTCGATCAGGTTGGCGACGGCGACCGGCGTGGAGGCGAGCGCGGCCCAGCGCCAGCCGCCCTTGATGGCGAACGCGAGAACCGAACCGGCGGTCCATATCGACGGCAGGGTGGGACCGCCGCTGTCGATGTGGTGGTCGTTGACGACCATCGGGGTCAGGACGATCCCGGTGACCGCGATGGCGAGGTCCACGGCGAGGAAACGCTTGGTGCACGCGGCCGCGTTCTGGACGCGGGGCAGCGTGGCGAGCGTCCAGACGAACAGGACGACGTAGTAGGCGATGGCGATGCCGGGCCGGTCGAACTCGTCGTAGGCGGTGGCGAAGAGGCCGACCGCGTACAGCATGGTGAGCACCCGGTACCCGGTCAGCGCACGCCACAGCGGCTGCTCGACCGACATGCGCATGACGCGTACTTCTCTGGCCATCTCCCCCACCCCCGGCCCGGACTGCCGTGTCCCAGGATCCTAGGACGCGGACGTACCGGGCTTGTCCTTCTCGGCCTTCGCGACAGCCGCCTTGGCCGCCTTCTCGGCCTTGGCTGCCTTCTCGGCCTTGGCCGCTTCCGAGATCCGCCGCTTGGCGGCGGTCGCGTAGATGTCGACGTACTCCTGGCCGGAGAGCTTCATGATCTCGTACATGACCTCGTCGGTCAGCGCGCGCAGGACGAAACGGTCGTGCTCCATGCCCTGGTAGCGGCTGAAGTCCAGCGGCTCACCGATGCGGATGCCCGGGCGCATCAGCTTGGGCATCACCTTGCCGGGCGGCTGGATCTTCTCGGTGTCGATCATGGCGAC
Source organism: Streptomyces sp. NPDC031225 (assembly GCF_055570355.1). Classification (NCBI taxonomy): domain Bacteria; kingdom Bacillati; phylum Actinomycetota; class Actinomycetes; order Kitasatosporales; family Streptomycetaceae; genus Streptomyces; species Streptomyces sp. NPDC031225. The sequence continues at coordinate 282,856 of NZ_JBVIHJ010000012.1, forward strand.
CGGGATGACCGGGGCACGGCTGGCGAGTGCCACGCGTGCGAGGCCGCCGGGCTTACCGCGGTAGAGGCGGCCGTCGGGCGAGCGCGTGCCCTCGGGGTAGATGCCGAAGAGTTCGCCGCGCTCCAGGACGTCGACCCCGCTCTTGACGGCCGCTTCGCCCGCGCCGCGCGCCCCGGAGCGGTCCACCGGGAGCTGGCCGACGCCCTTGAAGAAGGCGGCCGTGAGGCGGCCCTTCACCCCGGGGGTGGTGAAGTACTCGGCCTTCGCGATGAAGGTGACCTTGCGGTCGAGGACCGCGGGCAGGAAGAAGGAGTCCGAGAAGGAGAGGTGGTTGCTCGCCAGGATGGCGGGGCCCTCGGCGGGAATGTTCTCGAGGCCTTCCACCCAGGGCCTGAAGGCGACCTTCAGCGGCCCGCCGATGGCGACCTTCATCGTGCCGTACAACAACCGAGTGCCTCCTGTTTCCGTGGATGAGACCTTAACCCGGGGACCTGGCAAACAGCCCGACGGCCCTGGTCGGTGTCAGTGCGGTCGCGTACGGTGAACCACACCTGGACTTGCTCACGCTTCTTTCATGAACAGGAGACCTAGGTGCCGGTCCTCCCCGGAGCCGAGCCGTTCCGCCATGAGGGCGGGGAGGCCGGTGTCCTTCTGTGTCACGGCTTCACCGGATCCCCCCAGTCGCTGCGGCCCTGGGCCCAGCACCTCGCCGAGCACGGCCTGACGGTCTCGCTGCCGCTGCTGCCCGGGCACGGCACCCGCTGGCAGGACATGGCACTGACCGGCTGGCAGGACTGGTACGCCGAGGTGGACCGTGAGCTGCGTGCCCTCAGCGAGCGCTGCACCTCCGTGTTCGTGGCCGGTCTGTCCATGGGCGGCACCCTGGCCCTCAGGCTGGCCGCCAAGCACGGGGACGTGGTGCGCGGTGTCGTGGTCGTCAACCCGGCGAACCGCATGCACGGCCTGGCGCCCTACGCCCTTCCGGTGGCGCGGCACTTCGTCCGTACCGCGCCCGGGATCGCCAGCGACATCGCCAAGGAGGGCAGTGTCGAACTGGGGTACGACAAGGTGCCGCTGCACGCGGCGCACTCCCTGCGGACCTTCTTCCGGCAGGTCGACGGCGAGCTGCCGCAGGTAACCCAGCCGCTGCTGGTGCTGCGCAGCACCCAGGACCATGTGGTGCCGGCTGCCGATTCCGCGCGCGTGCTGAGCCGGGTGTCTTCTACGGACGTAACTGAGATCGTGCTGGAACAGAGCTACCACGTGGCGACGTTGGACCATGACGCGGAGCGGATTTTCGACGAGAGCCTCGCGTTCATCGGCCGGCACACCACCGGCATCGGCAGCGAAGGGACGGCCGCACGTGGCTGAGCACGACTCCGAGCGCGAGGACCGCGAGGGTCACGAGCCGGACGAGCAGGGCGTCCCGTTCGACGAGCAGGCCGCGTGGGCGGCCATCGTCGCCGGGTACGGCGACGAGCCGGCGGACCCGCCGGGCACGAAGCCGTTCAAGTCGGTCGAGGATCTCGCGCTGCTGGAGACCGAGACGAACGACGAGCAGACGACGACGGAGACGGCGGCCACGCCGAAGAAGGACGGGCCGAAGAAGGACGAGAAGCCGGTGAGGCCGCTGGGCGGTTCCGTCTCCTTCGCGCCCGGCGTCGGGCCCCGCGACTACAGCGCCCCGGACGCTTCCGAGGACGACTTCGAGGACGACGACGAGGGACACTTCGTCCCGCCGGAGCCGCCGCCACTGCCGGCCGCCGACACCACCGCGAAGTTCGCGTGGCTGGGAGTGCTGGGCGGGCCGCTCATCCTGCTGGTCGCGGTGCTGCTCGGCTGGGAGATGACGTGGTGGCTGGCCACGGTGGGCATCGGTGGCTTCCTCGGCGGTTTCGGCACGCTGGTCACGCGGATGCGGACCGACGACGAGGACGAGGACGGCCCCGGGCGGGGGGCCGTCGTCTAGTTCTGCTCAGTTCGCGGGGATTTCGAGGGTGGCCAGGACCGGCAGATGGTCGGTGGCCGCCCTCAGGTCTTTCCCGGTGACTCCGGGGAGGTTCGTGGGCACTCCGCAGCCGAGTACCTCGATGCCCTTCGTGGCGAAGATCGCGTCGATGCGCCGGTGCGGTCCGCCGTGGGTCCAGGTGTGTTCGCCGCCGACGGGACTGATCGCCCAGCAGTCCTGGAGGTTCGTCGCCAGGCGGGTGAAAGTGCGGCCGCCTGGAGGGTCGTTGAGGTCGCCGCCCGCGACAACGTGGTCCACGCCCAGGCCGGCGAGACGGTCGAGGAGCATGCCTGCCTGGTCGTGTCGCTCACCCTCGTGGAGCGAGAGGTGACAGCTGAGCACGCCCAGTCGGGCGCCGGCGATGCGGACGACGGCTGTGGCGAAACCCCGGCGGTGCCGGCCCGGGGTGAGGGGAAGCAGGACGTCTTCCGTACGTTCGACCGTGGCCCGCAGGTTGCACAGGATGGCCGGTCCGGCCGCGCTGCCACCGCCGGTGAGGATGACCAGCCCCGAGGCGGACGCCAGCCTTGCCAGCTTCTTGCGCCAGCGGAAGAAAATGGGGGCTTCCTGTACCAGTACAAGATCCGGTTCACAGGCTCTGATGACCCGGGCGAGCGCGGCGGTGTCGTCACGCATGGAGCGAATGTTGTAGCTCAGGACTCGGACGAGAACCATGTGGATCAATGTACGCCCAAAGGGTCGGGGCGCGAGGACCATGTGCGACTGCCGGTTCGTGGTGGCTGGTCGCGCAGGGCCCCGCGCCCCTGAGCACGCGTGGTTGCCGCATTCCGAGACGTGGTCCTACATGATCGGGTCCGGCTCTCTCGCCAGGTCCGCCGCGCCCACCAGGCCCGCCTCGTTGCCCAGTTGGGCCGCGATGACGTCGGCGACCGGGCGCCAGTTGCCGCCCACCAGCCAGCGCTTGTAGGACTTGCGGATCGGGTCGAGGACCAGTTCGCCCTCGTCGGAGAGTCCACCGCCGACGATGAAGGCGGAGGGGTCGAACAGGGAGGCGAGGTCGGCGAGACCGGCGCCTGCCCAGCGGGCGAGCTCGCGGTAGGAGTCGACGGCGACCGGGTCGCCCTGACGGGCGGCCATGGAGATGTGCTTGCCCTCGATGCCGTCGGGGCTGCCGTCGCCGAGACCCAGCAGGATCTCCGCGTTCTCGGGGGTGGCGTTGGCGCGCTGCTTGGCGTACCTCACCAGTGCCCGGCCCGACGCGTACTGCTCCCAGCAGCCCTGCGAGCCGCAGCCGCACAGGAGGCCGTCCGGGACCATACGGATGTGACCGAACTCGGCCGCCACGCCGAAGTGGCCGCGGCGCAGCTTGTTGCCGATGATGATGCCGCCGCCGAGGCCGGTGCCGAGCGTGATGCAGATGACGTTGCGGTGGCCCTTGCCCGCGCCGAACTTGTACTCGCCCCACGCGGCCGCGTTGGCGTCGTTCTCCACCACGACCGGGAGGCCGACGCGGGCCTCGACCTTCTCCTTCAGCGGCTCGTTGCGCCAGAGGATGTTGGGCGCGAAGTAGACCTCGGAGCGCTGGCGGTTGACGTAGCCGGCGGCACCGATGCCCACGCCGACGATCTCGTGCCCGGCGCGCGCGCCCTCCACCGCCGAGGCGATGGCGTCCACGATGCCCTCAGGCGTGCCCGGGGTCGGCACCTTGTGGGTCGAGAGGATGTTGCCTTCCTCGTCGACCACACCGGCCGCGATCTTCGTGCCGCCGATATCGACGCCGATGGTGAGTCCCATGAATCCCTCAGTTTCGGTCGAGCCCCGCTACGGCCAACCGTACCCGAGGCCCTGCCGTCAGGGGGTTTCAGTCCAAGTCGATGCGTTCGCCGGGGCCGGTGTCGTCGCCGCGGTCGTCGAGGTCGCGCGGGTTCGCGTTCCGGGCCGTCCAGCGCTGCTCCTGCGCCTGGACCGCGGAACGGTACGCGGCGAGGAGCTCCCCGCCCGCGGCGGCGAGGTGGTCGAAGACGTCCGGGTTGCGTTCGATCACGGGCTCGACGGCGGCCCTGGCCTGCTGGACGACCTGCTTGACCACCTGCTGGGCGGCGGGTCCCGCGATGCCGCCGAGAAGCGGGGACTGAAGACCGGACAGCTTCTCGGCGACGTTGTCCACGAGCTTGCGCAGTTCTTCGGCGGCCGAGCCCGGGGGCGGGCCGTACTGGGTGCGGCGGCGGGCCTTCTCCGCCGCGAGGTCCTCGGCGCACGCCGTCGACCACGCGTCGGCGTCGGTCGCCCGTACCTCGTCCACGGCGTCCACGGTCTCGTGATCGTCGGCCTCGGACGCGGGGAGCTCTTCGCTCATGACGGACTCCTGACTACGGTTCGTCCCTACGACGTTACCCGAATGGGCGTACGCGGTTCACGGGGTCCGGGGCCACAGTTCCGGGTCCGGCTCGAACCGGATCCGCAGCTCGCCCTCGCGCAGGGCGGCACCGGCGACGGTGCAGCGGCGCAGGGCGGAGGGCAGGGGCAGGATCCGCCGGAACTGCCCCGCGCTGACGACGAGTTCGTCGCCGCGCCGGACCAGGTCCAGTTCCTCGCGTATCGCGCCGGGCAGCGGGATGTGCCACACCAGCACCCCGTCCTCGGCGAGCCGGTCGGTGACGGGCCACTCGACGGTGGAGGTCGTGCCGTTGACCTCGGGCACGGCGAGGGCGGTGAGGTCGTCGGCGCCGCGCGGATCGTGGCCGAGGTGCCGCACGGCACGGACGTCGTACGCCTCCTGCCACTCCTCCAGGGTCTTGCGCTGCTGGGCGAGCAGGCCGGCGGGCCATTCCTCCGGTACGACACGGTTGGCGACCAGGGTGTCGGGGCGCAGGCGGCGCAGGGCGAGGGCGAGACCGGCGGACCGGACCGCGTCGGCGCCGGCGGGGCCGGGCTCCGCGACCAGCCGTACGACGCAGTGGGGGTCGGCGAGGACGGCCTCGACCGCGCCGAGTTCGGTGTCCCAGCGGGCGGCGGTCTCGTACAGCCACTCCGAGGGCATGGGGACACCGGCGAGCCGGCCGAGCACGGGGCGCAGGCCGGCGGCCGCCTGGCGCTCCGCGGGAAGCAGGCGGCGCAGGTAGCGGCGGAGTTCCTCGGGCAGGGAGAGCAGGGCGAGGGCCTGCTGGGTGGGCGGGAGGTCCACGACGAGCAGGTCGTGCCGTTCGGAGAGCGCCGCGTCGCGCAGGGCGCGCAGCAGTGTGAGTTCCTCGGCGCCGGGGAGGGGGGTGACCTCCTCCGGGTCCAGCCGGGAGGCACCGAGCAGGTCGAGCACCTTCGCGCCGCGGTCCTGGAACCGGGCGAGGTCGTCCCGGAACCCGGCGGTGGCGTCGGGGCGCCAGGCGGTGAGGGTCGGGGTTACCTGGGTGGGGACCGCACCGGTGGGTACGCCGAGGAGGGTGCCGAGGGTGTCGGTGCGGTCGGCGCTGAGCACCAGGGTGCGGGTTCCCTCGCGGGCGGCGGCGAGCGCGGTGGCGGCGGCGATGGTCGTACGGCCGCTGCCGCCGGGCCCGGTGATCAGGATGGTGCGCATAGGGGTGAACCGTAACGGACGGCCGGTGGGGGCTGGGGGGGGGGGGGGGGGGGGGGGGGGGGGGGGGGGGGGGGGGGGGGGGGGGGGGGGGGGGGGGGGGGGGGGGGGGGGGGGGGGGGGGGGGGGGG
>NZ_JBVIHJ010000013.1:1143-87639 GCF_055570355.1 Streptomyces sp. NPDC031225
CCTACCCCCCCCCCCCCCCACTCCCCCCCCCCCCCCCCCCCCCCCCCCCCCCCCCCCCCCCCCCCCCCCCCCCCCCCCCCCCCCCCCCCGCTCTTCGCACTCTGCCTGAAGGGCATCATCCCGGCGAGGCTAGGCTTCCGTCTCCTCGTCGTCGCCGTCCAGCAGGCTCTTCTGGAGGACCGGCCCCTCACCGGGGGCGAGGCTGCTGAGGATGCGCTCAAGGTCCTCCATGGAGGCGAACTCGACCGTGATCTTGCCCTTCTTCTGCCCCAGATCGACCTTCACCCGCGTCTCGAACCGGTCCGAAAGACGGCCGGCGAGGTCACTCAGTGCCGGAGAGAGCCGGGTGCCTGCCCGAGGCCCCTTGGAACGCTGGGCAGTCTGCGGCCGCGACCCCATGAGGGTCACGATCTCCTCGACGGCACGCACCGAGAGTCCCTCGGCCACGATCCGGTGAGCCAGCCTGTCCTGCTCCTCCGAGTCGTCGACGGAGAGCAGCGCCCGGGCGTGTCCGGCGGAGAGCACCCCCGCAGCCACTCGACGCTGCACGGCCGGAGACAGCTTCAGCAGACGCAGAGTGTTCGAGACCTGCGGGCGGGACCGGCCGATGCGGTCCGCCAGCTGGTCGTGCGTGCAGTTGAAGTCCTTCAGCAACTGGTCGTAGGCGGCTGCCTCTTCCAGCGGGTTCAGCTGAGCACGGTGCAGGTTCTCCAGGAGCGCGTCCAGGAGAAGCTTCTCGTCGTCCGTGGCCCGCACGATCGCCGGGATCGCCTCCAGGCCCGCCTCACGGCAGGCCCGCCAGCGCCGCTCGCCCATGATGAGCTCATAGCGGGCGGGACCCAGCTCCCGTACGACGACCGGCTGGAGAAGACCGACCTCCTGGATGGAGGTCACCAGTTCCTGAAGCGCGTCCTCGTCGAAGACCTCACGCGGCTGGCGCGGGTTCGGCGTGATGGAGTCGAGGGGGAGCTCCGCGAAGTACGCGCCCACAGGAGGAGCGGGCGTGTCTCCATAACCGTTGGTCGACGGCTCTTCGGTTTCATGTGAAACAGGCGGCAGCATGGCCACCTTCGCCGCAGCCACTCCACGGTCGGTCGTCAACACCGGGACCGACGTCGGGGACGCGGAACCAGCGCCCCCCATCGCCGCTGGGGTCGGCGTCTTCTCCGTCGGGGCAGCAGGGATGAGTGCGCCGAGACCACGGCCCAAACCCCTCCGTCGCTCGCTCACTGGATCCCTTCCACCATGCTCGGGTTGCTCTGTGCGCCGATGTGCGCCTGCGTCGGGTCGTAGCTGATTCCGACGCCCCTCAGCGCGATCTCTCGCGCCGCCTCAAGATAGGACAGCGCACCGCTCGATCCGGGATCGTACGTCAGCACCGTCTGTCCATAACTCGGCGCCTCGGAGATACGGACCGAGCGGGGAATGCTCGTCCGCAGCACCTCGTCGCCGAAGTGGGTGCGCACCTCGTCCGCGACCTGGGACGCGAGGCGCGTCCGGCCGTCGTACATGGTGAGCAGGATGGTCGATACGTGCAGGGTGGGGTTGAGGTGGCCCCGCACCAGGTCGACGTTACGCAGCAGCTGGCCCAGGCCCTCCAGTGCGTAGTACTCGCACTGGATCGGGATGAGGACCTCCGCACCGGCCACCAGCGCGTTGACCGTCAGCAGGCCGAGCGAGGGCGGGCAGTCGATGAGGATGTAGTCCAAGGGCTGCTCGTACGCCTGGATCGCTCGTTGCAATCGGCTCTCGCGTGCCACCAGGGACACCAGCTCGATCTCCGCACCGGCGAGATCGATCGTGGCGGGGGCACAGAAGAGGCCTTCGACATCGGGAACGGGCTGGACAACCTCAGCCAGCGGCCTGCTGTCGACCAGGACGTCGTAGATGGAAGGAACTTCGGCGTGGTGGTCGATACCCAGTGCGGTGGACGCGTTGCCCTGGGGGTCGAGGTCGATCACCAGGACACGGCCACCGTGCAGAGCCAGCGAAGCAGCAAGATTGACGGTTGTCGTCGTCTTGCCCACGCCACCCTTCTGATTGGCGACGACCATGATCCGGGTCTGCTCGGGCCGTGGCAGACCCTCGCCGGCGCGACCCAAAGCCTCCACCGCCAGTTGGGCAGCACGACCGATCGGAGTGTCGTCCATTGGGGGCGGTGTTTCACGTGAAACATCGTCCCCCATCGACTCGGTTCGGGGACCGGGGACCGGATCGGTCATCGGTCCCGCGATGTTGGCGTCGGACCGCACGGATTCACTCTCCTCGACTTCAGGCTCGCAATGAACAGAGCCTCCCATGTCTTCGGGGTCATGAACCAGTGAGGCCTGTTGTTCTGTGGAGAAATCCACCTCTGTGGACAACTCCGTTACCTCTCCGAGTGACCCGAGAGGCTTCCGGTCGCGGGGTTCGGCCGCGGCGCGGCCCCGGCTGATGATGCCGTGCAGCAGTGAGCGACGTTTCACGTGAAACACGATGCACAGCAGTCGTGACCGTTTTGCTGCCGACACTCCGGCATGCGTAGGTTTGGCAGCTTGTGTGGAGTACGTCTCGTCGTCAGGACGGATCAACGACGCCGACGGGTCCGTCCCGTCCGGGCGGCCTTGGCTCGCTTGGCCGCGAACCGCACACCACCGGGGCTCTCCCCCACCTCGACCCGCACCACAGTGGACAACGGATCCACCACTCCCTCACCCACATGCAGGATGGATGTCTCCACCGCACCGAGCTTGCTCAGCGCCGTGGCCGAGGCTTTGAGCTCCTCCTCCGCGGTGTCGCCCTTGAGCGCGAGCATCTCCCCGTAGGGCCGCAGGAGAGGAATGCCCCAGGCGGCCAGCCTGTCCAGCGGGGCCACTGCACGTGCTGTCACCACGTGTACCGGAGTCACCTTGCCCATGACTTCCTCAGCACGGCCCCGGACAACCGTCACATGGTCCAGGCCCAGCAGCTCCACGACCTCGGTCAGGAAGGTCGTACGCCTCAGCAGGGGCTCCAGCAGCGTGATCTTCAGGTCCTGACGGACGAGAGCCAGAGGGATACCGGGCAGGCCGGCCCCGGAGCCGACATCGCATACCGTCACGCCCTCAGGAACGACCTCTGAGAGCACCGCGCAGTTCAGCAGATGCCGTTCCCACAGGCGGGGCACTTCTCGCGGGCCGATGAGCCCACGCTGCACACCTGCCTCCGCCAGCAGCTCGGCATAACGCACCGCGTCCGCGTAGCGATCACCGAACACCTCTCGCGCCTGTTCGGGCGCGGGGGGAAGCTCCGCTGCCTCCGTCACGGGGAACCGTCCTTCCGTAGCGCATCAGCGCACCGGGCGCCGACCACCAGAACTATCAGGCTGACAAAGTTCGGCCCCGCCTGCTCTACAGACGGGGCCGGAGGAACGTACGGACCGATCAGGCGGGAAGCACAACGACGAAGCGCTGCGGCTCCTCGCCCTCGGACTCGCTGCGCAGGCCGGCGGCCTTGACCGCGTCGTGCACGACCTTGCGCTCGAACGGCGTCATCGCGTCGAGCTTCACGGACTCGCCGGTGCTCTTGACCTCGGCGGCGGCCTTGGCGCCCAGCTCGGAGAGCTCTGTGCGCTTCTTGGCCCGGTAACCGGCGATGTCCAGCATCAGCCGGCTGCGGTCGCCGGTCTCCCGGTGCACGGCCAGGCGCGTGAGCTCCTGGAGGGCTTCCAGCACCTCGCCGTCACGGCCGACCAACTTGTTGAGGTCGCGGCCGCCCGAGTCGCTGATGATCGAGACAGCGGCACGGTCGGCCTCGACGTCCATGTCGATGTCGCCGTCGAGATCGGCGATGTCGAGCAGACCTTCGAGGTAGTCCGCCGCGATCTCACCCTCCTGCTCCAGGCGGTTCAGTGTGTCTGCGCCCTCGGCAGCGGCGGAGGTGGTGGTGCCTTCCGTCACGGGATGGACTCCTTCTTACTTCTTGGACGGGGACTTGGGCCGCTGCGGACCCTTGCGCTGTCCGGACTGGGCCTTGCTGCGGGTACCGGCGCCGGGCTGCTTCTTGGCCGGAGCAGCGGGCTTGGCGTCCTCGGGCTCGTCGGACTTGGTCAGCGAGGTCGGCTCCGACGTCGGGGTGTCATCGCCGGTCTTCGGGCCGCCTGAAGCGGCACCCACCGCACTGCCCGACTGACGCTGGGACTTGCTCTGCCGCTTGGGCTGCTGGCGCTTGGGCGTGGCCGCACTGGCCGGCGAGCCGTCCTCGGTCTGAACCACGGCCTGGGAATCGCTCTGGATCACGGTGCCGTCGGCCTGGGCCGCGAGCCCCGCCTTGTTCAGACCGTTGATGAACTTGCGCTCGAACTCGTTGCGGTCCCGGCCCTTGGCGACGATCGCCTTGATGATCGTGCGCTCGCTGCGCTTGCGCGTCTTGCCATGGCTGGTGACGTGCTTGGTCAGACGCTCCAGGTAGGCGGCCTGAGCCTTGGAACCCGGGGTCGGGTTGTTGTGGATCACGTACATCTGCTGGCCCATGGTCCACACGTTGGTGGTCAGCCAGTAGACGAGGACACCGACCGGGAAGTTGATGCCGAAGACGGCGAACATGACGGGGAAGACGTACATCAGCATCTTCTGCTGCTGCATGAACGGCGTCTTGACCGTGGTGTCGACGTTCTTCGTCATCAGCTGGCGCTGCGTGTAGAACTGCGACGCCGACATCATGACGATCATGATCGCGGTGACGACCCGCACATCGGTGACCGTGGCGCCCAGCGCCTGGACGGTGGCGGAGCCGTCCTTGAACTTCGCGGCGAGCGGGGCGCCGAAGATGTGCGCCTTACGGGCGCTGGCCAGCAGCGACTCGTTGATGACACCGATGGTGTCACCGGTCGCGATGCCGTTGAGCACGTGGTACAGGGCGAAGAAGAACGGGGACTGCGCCAGGATGGGAAGGCACGAGGAGAGCGGGTTGGTGCCCGTCTCCTTGTACAGCTTCATCATCTCTTCGGACTGACGCTGCTTGTCGTTCTTGTAGCGCTCCTGGATCTTCTTCATCTCGGGCTGGAGCGTCTGCATGGCCCGCGTCGACTTGATCTGCTTCACGAAGAGCGGGATCAGGCAGATACGGATCAGGATCACGAGGGACACGATCGACAGGCCCCAGGCCCACCCGGTGTCAGGGCCGAAGATCTTGCCGTACACCGTGTGGAACTGGACGATGACCCAGGAGACGGGTGTCGTGATGAAGCTGAAAAGACTGGCAATCGTGTCCACTAATCATGCTCCTTGGGCATGGGACGGAGTCTCGGCGGCCGGGCTCGAAGGAGTCTGTCCCTCGGCGGCCGAGTCGGCGGCGGAGGGCCCGCCCCTGCGTGCACGCCAGGCGTTACGCAGCATTTCGTGCCACCGGGGCCGCTTGCGTGGCGGGACATGATCCACACCCCCCAGCGACCACGGATTGCACCGCAGGATGCGCCAGGCGGTGAGCGCCGTGCCCTTGATCGCACCGTGCCGATCGATGGATTGGTAGCCGTAGTGGGAGCACGACGGGTAGTACTTGCACACCGGCCCGAGCAGCGGACTGATGGTCCACTGGTACAGCTTGATCAACGCCAGCAGCGGGTACTTCATCGTGCGCCCCCTCCCAGCAGCCGCTGCAGGGCGGCATCCAGGTCTCGGGCCAGTTGTTCATGATCGGCGTCGCCCGCCTCGGGCAACGCTCGTACGACTACCAGGCTACCGGGGGGCAACAGGGCGACGCGGTCGCGCATCAGATGGCGAAGCCTGCGCTTCACCTTGTTGCGCACGACCGCGCCTCCCACCGCTTTGCTCACGACGAAACCCGCACGCGTCGGGGGAGCGCTCTCCCCAGGCGCGTGCGGGTCCGTGGCACCGCTACGAAGATGGACGACGAGGGACGGGCGGCCTGCCCGGCGCCCCCGTCGTACCGCGGTCGCGAAGTCTTCGCGCCGCCTCAGCCGATGCTCGGTAGGCAGCACGACGTCATGACCTGATCAGAATCAGGCGGACAGGCTCGAGCGACCCTTGCCACGGCGGTTCGCGAGAATCGCGCGACCGGCACGGGTACGCATCCGCAGGCGGAAACCGTGGGTCTTCGCGCGGCGACGGTTGTTCGGCTGGAAGGTGCGCTTGCTCACTCGGGGGCTCCAGAAATCAATCGGTGGTGGCGGGTGCCGTCCTGGCTGTCACCGTGCGCCCACGAGAAGCTCGCAGTAACGCCCGAGTGCACCGCTTCCCGATCACCCGAAGCGATCTGTGCCCATCGGAGGCAGGCGGCAGCAGCCATCGACAACTCGACCTGGTCACGGTACGCGGGGCTACGCCATCCGGTCAAACCAGGGGTCACCGGGAGACACTATCCACAGCCTGGGGACAACAACTTGAACCGCACCCGTCGCCCTGACTACCTTGGCTGAACTCCGACTCGTTCCCCTGACCCCTCTGTTTCGGCTCCACCCCTTTTGAATCCCAACTCGTCCCACAACCACACGTTCGTGGGACCCGTGAGAGAGCGTGCCCTGTGGCTGACGTACCTGCCGATCTTGCCGCAGTGTGGCCACGCGTACTCGAGCAACTCCTCGGTGAGGGCCGCGTCCAGGGTGTCGAGGCGAAGGACGAACACTGGATCCGGCGCTGCCAGCCGCTCGCGCTGGTCGCCGACACCGCCCTGCTCGCCGTACCGAACGAATTTGCGAAAGGCGTACTGGAGGGCCGGCTGGCCCCCGCTGTCAGCGAGACGCTGAGCCGCGAGTGCGGCCGCCCGATCCGGATCGCGATCACCGTCGACGACACCGCGGGCGAACCCTCGCCGCCGCCCGGCCCCCCGGCCCCCCGGCACCAGCAGCGCTACGAGGAGCCCGAGCTCCCCGCCGGCCAGTACGACGACGGGTACGGCAACCAGTACGACAACAACCAGTACAAGGGCTACGGCCGCCACCGCGCCGACGACGACTCCAGGCCGGGCCGCGGCGAACAACGCCCCGGGCCCCAGGGTGACCACGCCCCCAGGGCGGACCAGCTCCCCACACCCCGCCCCGCCTACCCCTCGGAGTACCAGCGCCCCGAACCCGGTGCGTGGCCGCGCCCCGCGCAGGACGAGTACAGCTGGCAGCAGCAGCGGCTCGGCTTCCCCGAGCGCGACCCGTACGCGTCGCCGTCGCAGGAGCCGTACCCGCAGGAGTCGTACGGCACCCCGTCACAGGACTACCGGCCGCAGCCGATGGAACGGCAGTCGTACGACAACCCGCGCCCCGACTACGACCAGCGGCCGGACTACGACAAGCCACGTCCCGACTACGACAAGCCGCGCTCCGACTACGACCAGCGCGACAACCGCCGCGACCTGTCCGAGCCTCCCTCCGGCTCCGGGCGGGTGCACCGCGGCGGACCCGTCGGCTCCAACCTGCCCACCACCGGCGCCCCCGGTCCGCTGGCCGCGCAGCCCGCACCGGCGACGAGGCCCGGGGAGCCCACCGCTCGGCTGAACCCGAAGTACCTCTTCGACACGTTCGTCATCGGGGCCTCCAACCGCTTCGCACACGCGGCCGCCGTCGCGGTCGCCGAGGCGCCGGCCAAGGCGTACAACCCCCTCTTCATCTACGGGGAGTCCGGACTCGGCAAGACGCACCTGCTGCACGCGATCGGGCACTACGCGCGCAGCCTGTATCCCGGCACACGTGTGCGGTACGTGAGCTCGGAGGAGTTCACCAACGAGTTCATCAACTCCATCCGCGACGGCAAGGGCGACAGCTTCCGCAAGCGCTACCGCGAGATGGACATCCTGCTCGTCGACGACATCCAGTTCCTCGCGGACAAGGAGTCGACGCAGGAGGAGTTCTTCCACACCTTCAACACGCTCCACAACGCCAACAAGCAGATCGTGCTCTCCAGCGACCGGCCGCCCAAGCAGCTGGTGACGCTGGAGGACAGGCTGCGGAACCGTTTCGAGTGGGGCCTGATCACCGACGTCCAGCCGCCCGAGCTGGAGACGCGGATCGCGATCCTCCGCAAGAAGGCGGTGCAGGAGCAGCTCAACGCCCCGCCGGAGGTCCTGGAGTTCATCGCCTCCCGCATCTCGCGCAACATCCGCGAGCTGGAGGGGGCGCTGATCCGGGTGACGGCGTTCGCCTCGCTCAACCGGCAGCCGGTGGACCTGGGCCTCACCGAGATCGTGCTCAAGGACCTGATCCCCGGGGGCGAGGACTCGGCCCCCGAGATCACGTCCACGGCCATCATGAGCGCCACGGCGGCCTACTTCGGCCTGACCATCGAGGACCTGTGCGGCACCTCGCGCGGCCGCGCGCTCGTCACCGCCCGCCAGATCGCCATGTACCTGTGCCGTGAGTTGACGGACCTCTCGCTGCCGAAGATCGGCGCGCTGTTCGGCGGCCGCGACCACACGACCGTGATGCACGCCGACCGCAAGATCCGCAATCTGATGGCCGAGCGGCGCTCCATCTACAACCAGGTGACCGAGCTGACGAACCGCATCAAGAACGGCTGACACGGGCAGAGTCACGACGGTTTCGGCACCGAAGGGCGCCCTGGGGACGAGATCCCGAGGGCGCCCTTCGTCATACCGCCGTAGCCGGCTGTTCGATTAGCCGCCGGGTTACGGCCTCCCTCCACAGATTCGGTGACTTTCTCCCGTCCACATCCTGGGGACTGCGAAGTTGTCCAGATCGCGGTCCACAGGCTCGCCGCCGAAAGATCGTCAGCCCAGGTCAGAGGGCTGTGGATTCGTGGACGAACGATCTCCACAGACTGTGGACAGCGAAATGATCCACAGGCTGTGCGTCGAGTTGTCCACCGACAACCCACAGGCCGGGCCCGGTTGTCCCCAGCGATCAGTGGTTTCTCCACATGCCTGTCCACTGTTCGGCAACGCGACGCGCCTCCTCACCGGGTCGAGTGAAAGGCGTCACACGAAGGTGCCGGGTTGACCTGTGGGAAACGGGGGTAAAGCTGGGGACGGCGCTGGGGAGAACTCGCCCCAGGCTGTGCACGGAGTGTGCAGAACTTTCCGTTCTCCACAGAGACGCCTGGTTGTCCACCGCCTCCGCCCACAGGGCCGGTGGACAAAATTTCCCCTCTGAGCTGGGAAAACAGGGTTATCCACGGTATCCACAGCCCCTACTACTACTCCCAACTAGAGAGAGCTGGGAATCCGTTTAGAAGGGGGTCCTGTGCACAACTCGCTGTCCGGTGCCCGGCTGCCCCTCGTCACGACTTGACCCGAGAGGCACCTACTGTCAGTGGGGTGCGTCAGACTGTTCCCCGGTGTCCTTCCCGTCACAGGGGCCGACGACACCGAGACAACAGACGACGAAGCCAGGCAGGCCGAGCAGCGCCGGCAACAGCAGGAGGCGGCAACAGTGAAGATCCGGGTGGAACGCGACGTACTCGCGGAGGCAGTGGCCTGGGCGGCACGCAGCCTCCCGGCCCGTCCGCCGGCGCCTGTCCTCGCCGGCCTTCTCCTGAAGGCCGAGGAAGGCCAGCTGAGCCTGTCCAGCTTCGACTACGAGGTCTCCGCGCGGGTGTCGGTGGAAGCCGAGGTCGAGGAGGTGGGCACGGTGCTGGTCTCCGGCCGCCTGCTCGCCGACATCTGCCGTGCCCTCCCCAACCGCCCGGTGGAGATTTCCACAGACGGTGTACGGGCGACGGTGGTGTGCGGATCCTCCCGGTTCACACTCCACACCCTGCCTGTGGAGGAGTACCCGGCGCTGCCGCAGATGCCGACCGCCACCGGCACCGTCCCCGGTGAGGTCTTCGCCTCCGCTGCCGCCCAGGTCGCCATCGCGGCCGGCCGCGACGACACGCTGCCCGTCCTGACCGGTGTGCGCATCGAGATCGAGGGCGACACCGTCACCCTGGCCTCGACCGACCGCTACCGCTTCGCGGTCCGTGAGTTCCTGTGGAAGCCGGAGAACCCCGAGGCGTCCGCGGTGGCCCTGGTGCCCGCCAAGACGCTCCTGGACACCGCCAAGGCGCTCACGAGCGGCGACAGCGTCATCCTGGCGCTGTCCGGCTCGGGCGCGGGTGAGGGGCTGATCGGTTTCGAGGGCGCGGGCCGTCGTACGACGACGCGGCTCCTTGAGGGCGACCTTCCGAAGTACCGCTCGCTGTTCCCCACGGAGTTCAACTCCATCGCCGTCATCGAGACCGCCCCCTTCGTGGAGGCCGTCAAGCGTGTGGCCCTGGTCGCCGAGCGCAACACCCCGGTGCGGCTCAGCTTCGAGCAGGGTGTGCTCATCCTGGAGGCCGGTTCCAGCGACGACGCACAGGCTGTGGAGCGGGTCGACGCCCAGCTGGAGGGCGATGACGTGTCGATCGCCTTCAACCCGACCTTCCTGCTGGACGGCCTGAGCGCGATCGACTCCCCGGTGGCGCAGCTCTCCTTCACGACGTCGACCAAGCCGGCGCTGCTGAGCGGCAAGCCCGCCCTGGACGCCGAGGCGGACGAGGCCTACAAGTACCTGATCATGCCGGTGCGCCTCAGCGGCTGAGCATGTCGGCCGGCTCTGCCGGGACGCCTGCCGGGGCTGTGGGGGTTGTCCCCCACAAGATCGCCGTATGCCGGTGCGCCTCAGCGGCTGAGCGGGCGCTGTCGGAAAGCCCCAGGTGAGGGCATACGTTTGAGCGCGTATGCCCACAGGTGTGCGTGAGCGTCCGGGTTTAGGCTCGTACGTGGGTACGAAAGTGCCCCACACGTCACCGCAACCTAAGGAACATCTGATGGAGCTCGGTCTCGTCGGCCTCGGCAAGATGGGCGGCAACATGCGCGAGCGGATCCGCCGCGCAGGCCACACCGTGATCGGATACGACCGCAACCCGGACCTCGCCGACGTCCACAGCCTGAAGGAGCTTGTGGACGCGCTAGAGGGCCCGCGGGTCGTGTGGGTCATGGTCCCGGCCGGTGCGCCGACCCAGGCGACCGTCGACGAGCTGGCCGAGCTCCTGGAGCCCGGTGACGTCGTGGTGGACGGCGGGAACTCCCGCTGGACGGACGACGAGAAGCACGCCGGGGAACTGGCCGCCAAGGGCATCGGATTCGTCGACTGCGGTGTCTCCGGCGGCGTGTGGGGCCTGGAGAACGGCTACGCGCTGATGTACGGCGGCGCCCCGGAGGACGTCGCCAAGGTGCAGCCGGTCTTCGACGCCCTCAAGCCCAAGGGCGAGGCCGGCGCGGTGCACGCGGGCAAGGTCGGCGCGGGCCACTTCGCCAAGATGGTCCACAACGGCATCGAGTACGCGATGATGCAGGCCTATGCCGAGGGCTGGGAGCTCCTGGAGAAGGTCGACTCCGTGACCGACGTCCGGGAGGTCTTCCGCTCCTGGCAGGAGGGCACGGTCATCCGTTCCTGGCTGCTCGACCTCGCGGTCAACGCCCTCGACGAGGACGAGCACCTGGAGAGGCTGCGCGGTTTCGCACAGGACTCCGGCGAGGGCCGGTGGACCGTGGAGGCCGCCATAGACCACGCGGTGCCGCTGCCGGCGATCACCGCGTCGTTGTTCGCGCGGTTCGCGTCCCGCCAGGACGACTCGCCGCAGATGAAGATGATCGCGGCGCTGCGCAACCAGTTCGGCGGCCACGCGGTCGAGACGAAGTAATCCACAGGACTGTTCACACAGTCCACAAGCCGGGGGAGGTCGGCGCCCGACCATGCACGTCACGCATCTGTCGCTGGCCGACTTCCGCTCGTACGCCCGGGTCGAGGTTCCGCTCGACCCGGGCGTCACCGCGTTCGTGGGTCCCAACGGGCAGGGCAAGACGAACCTGGTCGAGGCGATCGGCTATCTCGCCACTCTCGCAAGTCACCGGGTCGCCTCCGACGCTCCCCTCGTCCGCATGGGCGCCGACCGTGCCATCGTCCGGGCGCAGGTCAGGCAGGGCGAGCGGCAGCAGCTGGTCGAGCTGGAGTTGAACCCCGGTAAGGCGAACCGGGCCCGGATCAACAGGTCTTCGCAGGTCAGGCCGCGCGATGTGCTCGGGATCGTGCGGACCGTGCTGTTCGCGCCGGAGGATCTCGCGCTGGTGAAGGGCGATCCGGGTGAGCGACGTCGTTTCCTGGACGAACTGATCACCGCGCGCTCCCCGCGCATGGCCGGTGTGCGGTCCGACTACGAGCGGGTGCTCAAGCAGCGCAACACACTGCTGAAGTCGGCCGCGCTCGCGCGACGGCACGGCGGCCGTTCCATGGACCTGTCGACGCTCGACGTGTGGGACCAGCATCTCGCGCGCGTCGGTGCGGAGTTGCTCGCCCAGCGGCTCGACCTGATCGCCGCGCTGCAGCCGCTGGCCGACAAGGCGTATGAGCAGCTGGCGCCCGGCGGTGGTCCGGTCGCACTGGAGTACAAGCCGTCCGCGCCGGGCGAGGCGCACACGCGCGAGGATCTCCTGGAGCAGCTGATGGCCGCGCTCGCGGAGGTGCGCAAGCAGGAGATCGAGCGGGGCGTGACCCTTGTCGGACCGCATCGGGACGACGTGAATCTCAAGCTCGGTCAGCTGCCCGCCAAGGGGTACGCCTCGCACGGCGAGTCCTGGTCGTACGCGCTGGCGTTGCGCCTGGCGTCGTACGACCTCCTTCGGGCGGAGGGAAACGAGCCCGTGCTGATCCTGGACGACGTGTTCGCCGAGTTGGACACCCGGCGCCGTGAGCGCCTGGCCGAGCTGGTCGCGCCCGGTGAGCAGGTTCTGGTGACGGCGGCGGTGGACGACGACGTGCCGCACGTGCTGACGGGGACGCGGTACGCGGTGTCCGAGGGAGCGGTGGAGCGGGTATGAGCGACGAAGAGGCCAAGGCCCCCCCGGGGCCGTCCGAGCCGTCCGGAGTCGACCTCGCGCGTGTGGCGCTGCGGGCCGCCAAGGAGCAGGCACGCGCGCGTGGGGACGCGGCGCAGCAGAAGAAGCAGGTACGGCGCGGTGGTGGCCTGCGCTCCGGGGCGCGCGCCGACGGCCGCGACCCCATGGCGTTCGGCGCCGCCATCAACCGTCTGATCACCGAGCGCGGCTGGGAGACGCCTGCCGCGGTGGGCGGGGTGATGGGGCGCTGGCCGCAGATCGTGGGCGAGGACCTGGCCAAGCACTGTGCGCCGGAGACGTACGACGAGGACGAGCGGGTGCTGGTGGTGCGCTGCGACTCGACGGCGTGGGCGACGAATCTGCGGCTGCTCGCGCCGCAGTTGGTGGCGCGTCTGAACGAGGATCTCGGGCACGGCGCCGTGAAGGTGATCAAGGTGAACGGCCCCGGTGGTGCCCCTCGTCGCTACGGCCCGTTGCGCGCCCCCGGCAGCGTGGGACCCGGCGACACCTACGGGTGACGGACATCACATCAAGGGCGTCGGCGGTGCCATCGGGGCGCCGCCGACGCCTTTGTCTTGGCACCGCGCGCGGTTGCGAACTGCGACGTGACTCCCAAGTAGCCAACGGTTGACAGCCCGAAGCGCTGAATGCCTCCTTGAGCCTCCTGGAGCCCCGCTCCGTATATGGGGACCCGGAAGACGCCGGTTGAGGGCGGCACATGAGGACTCAGGTACCGGCAAACCCCCATCACTGTCGGCGCTACCGGTAGACTGGAAGCCGATCCCGCCCCAAACGTGGGGACCGCCCGGGAAACGCTGAGCAACGCTGATCAAGGCTTACCAACGCAACATGCCGCAGCCGCTCCGGCAACCCGCCGACGAGCCTGGCTCGTGCTGTGCCAGAAAGGGCGCTTCGTGGCCGATTCCGGCAACCCCAACGAGAACATCCCGTCCACCGACGCCGAGGCGACCTCGTCGAACGGCGAGGTCACCGCCTCGTACGACGCCAGCGCCATCACCGTCCTCGAGGGTCTGGACGCGGTCCGCAAGCGACCCGGTATGTACATCGGCTCGACCGGTGAGCGTGGCCTGCACCACCTGGTGCAGGAGGTCGTCGACAACTCCGTCGACGAGGCGCTGGCCGGGCACGCGGACACCATCGACGTGACGATCCTCGCCGACGGCGGCGTCCGCGTCATCGACAACGGCCGCGGTATCCCGGTGGGCATCGTCCCCTCCGAGGGCAAGCCGGCCGTCGAGGTCGTGCTGACGGTGCTGCACGCGGGAGGCAAGTTCGGCGGCGGCGGCTACGCGGTCTCCGGTGGTCTGCACGGCGTCGGCGTCTCCGTGGTGAACGCCCTGTCCAGCAGGGTCGCCGTCGAGGTCAAGACCGACGGCTACCGCTGGACGCAGGACTACAAGCTGGGTGTCCCGACGGCTCCGCTGGCCCAGCACGAGGCGACGGACGAGCACGGCACGTCGGTCACCTTCTGGGCCGACGGCGACATCTTCGAGACGACCGAGTACTCCTTCGAGACGCTCTCCCGGCGCTTCCAGGAGATGGCGTTCCTCAACAAGGGTTTGAGGATCAAACTCACTGACGAGCGCGAGTCGGCGAAGGCCACCACCGGGGCGGACGAGGCGGGCGCCGACGACAAGGCCGAGGTCAAGACCGTCGAGTACCACTACGAGGGCGGCATCGTCGACTTCGTGAAGTACCTCAACTCCCGCAAGGGCGACGTGGTGCACCCCACCGTGATCGACCTCGAGGCCGAGGACAAGGACAAGCTCCTCTCCCTCGAAGTCGCGATGCAGTGGAACAGCAGCTACACCGAGGGTGTCTACTCCTTCGCGAACATCATCCACACGCACGAGGGCGGTACCCACGAGGAGGGCTTCCGTGCGGCGCTGACGAACCTCGTCAACAAGTACGCGCGCGACAAGAAGCTGCTCCGCGAGAAGGACGACAACCTCACGGGTGACGACATCCGCGAGGGTCTGACCGCGATCATCTCGGTGAAGCTGAGCGAGCCGCAGTTCGAGGGCCAGACCAAGACCAAGCTGGGCAACACCGAGGTGAAGACCTTCGTCCAGAAGGTCGTCTACGAACACCTCACCGACTGGCTGGACCGCAACCCCGTCGAGGCCGCGGACATCATCCGCAAGAGCATCCAGGCGGCCACCGCGCGCGTGGCGGCCCGCAAGGCCCGCGACCTGACCCGGCGCAAGGGCCTGCTGGAGACGGCGTCCCTGCCGGGCAAGCTCTCCGACTGCCAGTCGAACGACCCGACCAAGTGCGAGATCTTCATCGTCGAGGGTGACTCCGCCGGCGGTTCGGCCAAGTCCGGCCGAAACCCCGAGTACCAGGCGATCCTCCCGATCCGCGGCAAGATCCTGAACGTCGAGAAGGCGCGGATCGACAAGATCCTGCAGAACCAGGAGATCCAGGCGCTGATCTCGGCCTTCGGCACCGGAGTCCACGAGGACTTCGACATCGCGAAGCTGCGCTATCACAAGATCATCCTGATGGCGGACGCCGACGTCGACGGCCAGCACATCTCCACCCTGCTGCTGACCTTCCTGTTCCGCTTCATGCGGCCGCTGGTCGAGGCCGGGCACGTGTACCTCTCCCGCCCCCCGCTGTACAAGATCAAGTGGGGCCGGGACGACATCGAGTACGCGTACTCGGACCGCGAGCGCGACGCGCTGATCGAGATGGGCCGGCAGCGTGGCAAGCGCATCCGTGAGGACTCCATCCAGCGCTTCAAGGGCCTCGGCGAGATGAACGCCGAGGAACTGCGCATCACGACCATGGACCAGGAGCACCGCGTCCTCGGCCAGGTCACCCTGGACGACGCCGCCCAGGCCGACGACCTGTTCTCCGTCCTGATGGGCGAGGACGTCGAGGCCCGCCGCCAGTTCATCCAGCGCAACGCCAAGGACGTCCGGTTCCTCGACATCTGAGTCGGTCTCAGCTGACCGCGCCAGGAAGGATCTTCACCAGCAATGGCCGACGAGAACACTCCCATCGCCCCTGAAGAGGGCGGCGAAATCGTGATGCGTGTCGAGCCCGTCGGGCTCGAGACGGAGATGCAGCGTTCGTACCTGGACTATGCGATGTCCGTCATCGTGTCCCGTGCGCTGCCGGACGTCCGGGACGGCCTCAAGCCCGTCCACCGCCGCGTCCTGTACGCCATGTACGACGGCGGCTACCGGCCCGAGAAGGGCTTCTACAAGTGCGCCCGCGTCGTCGGCGACGTCATGGGCAACTACCACCCGCACGGCGACTCCTCGATCTACGACGCGCTGGTCCGCCTCGCGCAGCCGTGGTCGATGCGGATGCCGCTGGTGGACTCCAACGGCAACTTCGGATCTCCCGGCAACGACCCGGCGGCCGCGATGCGGTACACCGAGTGCAAGATGATGCCGCTGTCCATGGAGATGGTCCGCGACATCGACGAGGAGACCGTCGACTTCACGGACAACTACGACGGCCGCTCCCAGGAGCCGACGGTCCTGCCGGCCCGGTTCCCCAACCTGCTGATCAACGGCTCCGCCGGCATCGCGGTCGGCATGGCGACCAACATCCCGCCGCACAACCTGCGCGAGGTCGCGTCCGGCGCCCAGTGGTACCTGGAGAACCCGGAAGCGAGCCACGAGGAGCTGCTCGACGCCCTCATCGAGCGCATCAAGGGCCCCGACTTCCCGACCGGCGCCCTGGTGGTCGGCCGCAAGGGCATCGAGGAGGCCTACCGCACCGGTCGTGGCTCGATCACCATGCGCGCCGTCGTCGCGGTCGAGGAGATCCAGAACCGCCAGTGCCTGGTGGTCACGGAACTGCCGTACCAGACCAACCCCGACAACCTCGCGCAGAAGATCGCCGACCTGGTGAAGGACGGCAAGGTCGGCGGCATCGCGGACGTCCGGGACGAGACCAGCTCCCGTACCGGTCAGCGCCTGGTCATCGTGCTCAAGAGGGACGCGGTCGCCAAGGTCGTACTGAACAACCTCTACAAGCACACGGACCTGCAGTCGAACTTCGGCGCCAACATGCTGGCGCTCGTCGACGGCGTCCCGCGCACCCTCTCGCTCGACGCGTTCATCCGGCACTGGGTGGCGCACCAGATCGAGGTCATCGTCCGGCGTACGAAGTTCCGGCTGCGCAAGGCCGAGGAGCGGGCGCACATCCTGCGCGGCCTGCTGAAGGCCCTGGACGCCATCGACGAGGTCATCGCGCTGATCCGGCGCAGCGACACCGTCGACATCGCGCGCGGGGGCCTGATGGAGCTCCTGGAGATCGACGAGATCCAGGCCAACGCCATCCTCGAGATGCAGCTGCGCCGACTGGCCGCCCTGGAGCGCCAGAAGATCATCCAGGAGCACGACGAACTCCAGGCGAAGATCACCGAGTACAACGAGATCCTGGCCTCGCCGGTCCGCCAGCGCGGCATCGTCAGTGCGGAACTGGCCGCGATCGTCGAGAAGTTCGGCGACGACCGCAAGACCATGCTGGTGCCCTACGACGGTGACATGTCCATCGAGGACCTGATCGCCGAAGAGGACATCGTCGTCACCATCTCGCGCGGCGGTTACGTCAAGCGCACCAAGACCGAGGACTACCGCTCGCAGAAGCGCGGCGGCAAGGGCGTACGCGGTACGAAGCTCAAGGAAGACGACATCGTCGACCACTTCTTCGTGTCGACCACGCACCACTGGCTGCTGTTCTTCACCAACAAGGGCCGCGTCTACCGGGCCAAGGCGTACGAGCTGCCGGACGCCGGACGGGACGCGCGTGGCCAGCACGTCGCGAACCTGCTGGCCTTCCAGCCGGACGAGGCGATCGCCGAGATCCTGGCGATCCGCGACTACGACGCGGCGCCCTACCTGGTGCTCGCGACGAAGGCGGGTCTGGTCAAGAAGACGTCACTGAAGGATTACGACTCTCCGCGTTCCGGTGGTGTCATCGCCATCAACCTGCGCGAGCGCGAGGACGGTTCGGACGACGAACTGATCGGAGCCGAACTCGTCTCGGCCGACAGTGATCTGCTTCTGATCAGCAAAAAGGCGCAGTCGATCAGGTTCACCGCATCGGACGACACGCTGCGTCCCATGGGCCGTGCGACCTCGGGTGTCAAGGGCATGAGCTTCCGTGAAGGTGACGAGCTCCTCTCGATGAATGTTGTTCGACCCGGTACGTTCGTGTTCACTGCTACGGACGGCGGGTACGCGAAGCGGACCCCTGTCGACGAGTACCGCGTCCAGGGTCGCGGCGGCCTCGGTATCAAGGCTGCCAAGATCGTGGAGGATCGTGGATCACTCGTCGGTGCGCTGGTGGTCGAGGAGAGCGACGAAATCCTCGCCATCACGCTGTCCGGCGGTGTGATTCGTACGCGAGTCAGCGGGGTCAGGGAGACGGGCCGTGACACCATGGGCGTCCAACTGATCAACCTGGGCAAGCGCGATGCCGTGGTCGGCATCGCGCGTAACGCCGAGGCGGGACGGGAGGCGGAGGAGGTCGACGGCGATGTGGCCGACGACGAGACCGCCGAGGATGCCGCCGAGACCATCGGCACGGACGAGGGTGAGGCACCCTCGGTCGAGTAGCACGAGGAGAGAATCATCGTGAGCGGAGCCACGGGCGCCGGATCGACCGGAACCTCTACGGGGTCTTCCCCCGGCACGGGGGCGGACGGCGGCGGCCGTGGCTCTGCCGCGCGTGCGACAGAAACGCACACGACGGATACGCACACGACTCAACTCAAGGCGATCAAGCCTCCCGCGACGGAGCCGCGCTCGCCCGAGACGCATGGATCCCAGGGGGGACCTGTGACGGACACCCAGCCGCCGGCCCGGCCGACGGCGCCCGCCGCACCGCCGCAGGCGGCGGCTCAGCCGCAGCCCCAGCCTGCGGCACATCCGCAGTCGCCCTCTCCGCTGCCGGGCGAACGGCAGCCGCAGCAGCAGGCCGGTCCGTACCACCCGCCGCAGGCCTACCCGGCACAGGCCACCCCGGCGGGTGCCGTACGCCGCCCGCGCACCGGTGCGCGCACCACGCCCCGTACGCGCAAAGCACGTCTGCGGGTGGCCAAGGCCGACCCGTGGTCCGTCATGAAAGTCAGCTTCCTGCTCTCCATCGCCCTGGGCATCTGCACGATCGTGGCGGCCGCCGTGCTGTGGATGGTCATGGACGCGATGGGTGTCTTCTCGACGGTCGGCGGGACGATCTCCGAGGCGACCGGTTCGAACGAGTCGAACGGCTTCGACCTCCAGGCGTTCCTCTCCCTGCCGAACGTCCTGACGTTCACGTCGATCATCGCGGTCATCGACGTCGTCCTCGCGACGGCACTCGCGACTCTCGGCGCGTTCATCTACAACCTCTCCGCTGGCTTCGTCGGCGGCGTCGAACTGACGCTGGCCGAAGACGAGTAACCACTGCTTCAAACCTGTGGGGGCGGTCCTCGGCTAACCGATTTTGGGACTGCCCACGTCGTGCGCTAATCTTCAGGAGTCAGCGCGCGGGACACACCCCGCAGAGCGCGGCGGGGCTATAGCTCAGTTGGTTAGAGCGCATCCCTGATAAGGATGAGGCCACAGGTTCAAATCCTGTTAGCCCCACCACCACGAAGACCTTCAGCCGATTCCGGTTGGGGGTCTTCGGCTTTTCCCGGTGCGTTTGCGGGTGGTGGTGTACTCGGGTCCGCCACTGCGTCACGGGTCTGTGAGCGGTGGCACCTGCGCTTCCGCACTGTCAGTGGTCCAGAGGGGCGTCGGCGGCGCGGTCGGCCAGAGCCTCGGTCGCCGCCGTGGCCGCGTCGTTCTCCGTGTCCGCGGGGGAGCGGTGGCGGCAGTGGGGGGTCTTGCCGTGGGCCTCGGCCCGGATGCGCTGCTTCATCGTGGGAGGCAGCGATCGAGGGTGCGACCAGAGTGCCGGGGACACCGCCGGCGGCTCCGGGTGCACGGCGGCGCTGTTGCGGGCCGGCTGGGTCTGCGGTACAGCCGCGGCGGCGGTGGTCGTGATGAGTCCGAGCGCGGTGAACAGCGCGAGGAAGGCGGTGATGACGGCGGTCCACAACTTCATGACCTTGATCTGGGCCATGGTCCCTCACTTTCGGCTTGGGCGATTTGCGTACTTTCCTCATGATGTGTATATGCGCCGCGAAAGCACGGACCGGCGCCTGTGGCGCGTCGATCTTCAGATGAACACCACACGGATGGGTGTACATCGGTAGAAAATGAGAAGAAGCGGGGCGATAGAGGCCGAAGTGACCTTCCGTGGAGATGTGATCACCCTCTGATCGGAGGTGCTTATTCCGCATCTACTGGGCTGTCCCGGACGGGAGTTGAGGGCCCGACGCAGGTCACCGATCGGTATCGGTCGGTGTGTATAGTCGGGCGCCAGAGGTCCCCAACGTCAAGGAAAGACGAGGTCGCGCGGTGAAGAAGCTTCTCCTGGTCGCACTGGCCGCTATCGGCGGGCTCCTCGTGTACCGCCAGATCCAGGCGGATCGCGCCGAGCAGGATCTGTGGACGGAGGCAACTGACTCCGTGCCCACGGGTTCGTGAGTAACGAGATTCGATTCTGAGCAGACCCCGGCCGTGGTTGCGGTCGGGGTTTTGTGTTGCCTGGGGCCGGGCCGGGTGGGGGTTTCGGACGGCCGTGCGGATTGCGAGGGTGGACGGTGGTCCGGCGGGGCAGGATGGGCCACGGTCGGCTGTGCGAACTGTCGGCTGCGAGCCGACCAGGTCATGTCGTACAGGCGGTCGGTCATGGTCACGTCGCGCGGACGGCCGTAGAAGCTTGGGCGCGGGCACGGAGGGGTGGCGCGGGATGGGGCGGCGTACGGCGTGGTGGCGGGCGGCCGTCGTGGGGGCGGTGCTGGGCGCGGTGGCCGGTGCGCCCGGGGCCCTTGTCCACGCCGCCTCCGGCTCTCCTTCTCCTTCTTCCTCTACGTCCGCCTCCGCCTCTCCTTCGAGCTCTGCCTCTTCCTCGTACGCCTTCGCCGAGGGCGCCCCGTCGGTCACAGGGGCGGTGCGTACCGCGGACGCCGAACTCCTCGAACCCGGCACGATCTACCGGAGTTCGCTGCCGAGCGCCGGCAAGGTCCGCTACCGCCTCGAACTCGACGGCACGTCGACCGTGTACGTCGCCGCCACGGCCGTACCTCCGACGGACGCCGCGGTCACCGCCACGGAGGGCGTCAGGGTGTCCGTGCAGGACGCCGACGGTCACTCCTGCTCCGCGCCGGACACCGCCACCATCGGCTCCGGCCGCAGCCCACGCCCCCTCACCGCGTGGGGTGCGCGTGTACTGCCGTCCAACCGGTCCCTGTGCCAGGGCTCCGGAACGTACTACGTCGTCGTCGAACGGGTACTGCGCACCGAGTCCTCACCGGACACCTGGGACCTGGAACTCTCGCCCGTGCGGGAACCGCGGCTGCGTCAGGCAGGTTCGACCAGCGCCCCCGAGGCCTGGGACTCAGCCACCCCCTCGCCTCCCGGTGGCGCGGCCGCACAGCTCCGGGGCGGTGCGGGCTTCGGTCCGGCGACCGCGCTGGAGCAGGGGGTCTGGCGGGATGACATACGGCCGGGCCAGACCTTGTTCTACAAGGTGCCGGTCGGCTGGGGACAGCAGCTGTACGCCACCGCCGGTCTGAGCAGTTCGAGCGACGGCGGGCCGAGCGGGAGCGCCTTCGTGCCGGGTGCCGTGAATCTGGCCCTGTACAACCCCGTGCGCGGGCTCGTCGACGCCACGAGCATCAGCTACAACGGCAGCCGGAAGTCGGGCGCTCTGGCTGCCCTGCCGCCGGTCGGGTACGCCAACCGGTACGCCGTCTCCGACCGGGTCAACGGGATGCGGTTCGCCGGGTCCTACTACCTCGTCGTGCATCTCGCCGCGCGGGTGGGCGAGGAGTTCGGCGACGGACCGCTCGGGCTGACGCTGCGGGTGCGGGTGAAGGGGGAGGCGACGGGAGGACCCGGGTACGCGGGGCAGTCCGAGCCCTTGGGGATCTTCCAGGTCGGGACTGCTGGGCGGGGGTCGGACGCTGTGGACGGGACGGCTGCGGAGGACGGCGACGGCGCTGGGGGCGCCGACGCCGGGATGAAGCTGGTGGCCGTCGGAGGGATCGGGGCGGGAACCGTGGTGTTGGTGGTTCTCGGGGTGTGGACCGTGGTGGGGCGGCGGAGGGCGGCGAGGGTGTGAGGCGGCGGGGCTCGGGCGCCGGCGGGCGGGTGGGCTTCAACTGCGGGGCGCCTGGAGCCTGGCCCTCCGGCACCGGGCACGGGCTTCGGATTGCGCGGCGTTGCGGCTTGTGCGCGATCCAGGCATTCGGGCGGCTGGGAACCGTGGGCACATTGACCGGAACCGTGGGCACGTGATCTACCCGGGGACGTGAGGGGGGCGCGTGATGCAGGACCGCGTGGTGCCCCGTTGCGAGGGCAGCTCCGGATGGCGGGTTCCTCCGGGATGCCAGGTTCCTCCGGGATTCCGGGCTCTCAGATCTGGGTGAGCGCCCAGAACCCCACGGCGTAGCAGGCCAGGGCCAGCAGCAGGAGGGGGATCGCCACCTTGGCGGGCGGTCCGCTGCGGCGTGCTCGCGAAATTGCCCGGGCGGGACGTGGAACCTGCGGGCTCTGAGCGGTGTACGAAGCAGTAGAGGCATCGGCACGGGACTGGTGCGGGATCGGCTTCGGAGCCTGCGTGGGGAAGCGTGAGGCGTGCGGCTGGGGGGAGGGCAGGACGTGAGTGGGGGGTGTGGGGTCACTGGGGGAGGCGTAGGAGGAATGGGCCTGCGCCTGTGGACTGTGGTGGTAGGGCTGTTGCTGGTGCTCCGGCGGGACGGGGGGCTGGGGCGGTGGCAGATGGAAGCTGCCGGTGTCCGACGTCGAGGGCGGCCGGGCAGGCCGGGTAGGAGCGGGCGGGGTGTGGTGCGTGGCCCAGGGAGTCCTGGAGTCCGTTCCCGGGTCGGTGGTCGGGGAGGATGCGCCGGTGCCGGCATGGGCGGACGGGGCATCGGTACCTGGACCGAAGGGGACGGCACTTGGGGAGGGCGGGACGGCACCCGGGGCGGGCGGGAGGCTTGTCCCGGCGGGCCAGGACGGCGGGTTGGCGTGCTCGGACCAGGGCGCCGGGTTCGCTTGCCCTGGCCAGGAAGGCGAGCTCGACTCACCGGGCCAGGGCTGTGGATCTCCCTCACCGGGCCGGGCGGCTGTGTTTTCTGCCGCTTGCCAGGACTCCTCGTTTCCCTTCCCGGGCCAGGACGACTCGTTTCCCTCGCCGGGCCGAGGAGTCGCCCTGTGCGCTCCACCGGGATGGGAAGACGCCTCACTCGGCTCTTGCGGTCGGGAAGGCCTTTCGCTCCCCTCGCCGAACCAGGAGGACGCTCCACCAGCCTCCCCGGGCCGGGAAGCCATGCCGCTCCCCCCGCTGGGCCAGGAAGGCACCCCACCCACGTCACCGGGATCAGCACCAGCACCAGAACTGGAACCAGCACCGGCACCGGCACCGGCCTCGTAACCGGGCCAGGGAGAACCGCCGCTTCCGCCACGCGCGTCGAAATTCGCGCTTCCTCCACCGGCTGCGGGCGGCGCTGCGCTCTGTCCACCAACCCCGGACGGCACCCCACCAGCCCCAGCGCGCCCGTACGGTACCCCGCTGCCTTCGCTGCTCCCCGAAGGCGGCCCACTACCGTCACCGGTCCGGAAGCGCGTGTCTCCCCCCGCCCCGGTGTCTCCAGGCCGAGTCCTGCTCGGATCCACCCCCGGTGCCCGCTTGAACGGCCCCTCCGGGCCGAACCCCGGGGGCAGGGGCCCGAGTTGGTCGAAGATCTCGATCGACTCGTCGTCGGGGCCGGGTTCGGTGAGGAGCTCCCTGGCGGCGGCGAGGGCTTTGCGGGCGCCTGTGGCGGTGCGGAAGCGGGCCTGGGGGTCCGGCTGGAGGAGCGAGGCCACGACCTGCCAGAGCGGCTCGGGGACGCTCTGGGGCGCGCCGGGGGTGCCGTGGGCGGCGAAGTACTGGATGAGTGCCTTGGCGTCGGGCTTGGCGCCCTCCAGGAGGTACAGCGCGACCAGGCCGACGGCGAACAGGTCGGCGGGGAAGTCGGGTTCCGCGCCCATCATCTGCTCGGGGGCCAGATAGCCGGGCGTGCCCACGACGAGGTTGGTCTCGGTCAGGCGCGGCTCGCCCAGCCGCATGGCGATGCCGAAGTCGGACAGGCGCAGCCGGGGGCGCCCGGTGCCGGTAGCTTCGAGCAGGATGTTGGCGGGCTTGATGTCGCGGTGGACGACGCCTTCCGCGTGCACCGCGGCCAGCCCGGCGAGGAGTTGGTCGAGCAGGGTGCAGACGAAGGCGGGTGGCAGGGGGCCGTAGTCCCCGATCAGGTGGACGAGCGAACCGCCGGCGACCAGGTCCATGGTGAACAGGACCTTGTCGTCGTCGGCGGCCCAACTGGCGGGCGCAAGGACATGGGGGTGGTCGATCCGCAGGGCCTGTTCGCGGACGAAGCGCAACAGGGAGTGCGCGTCGCTCTGCAACAGGACCTTGGCGGCCACATAGCGGCGGCGCCGATGGTCCCAGGCACGCCAGACGGCGCCGACGCCTCCGCGTCCGATCGGATCGGCCAGCTCGTACCGGCCGGCGAACACCTCACCCATGGCTGTGCGTCGCTCCTCCCCCTGCGCTTACCCCCGTTGCTTCCCCCTTGATGAGCGATACGACCCTTCGTGGCCTCCCGGATGAGAGATACGGCCCCGTGTTCCTCGTCTCCTCGGCGGCTGACACACCCCCGTGTGTCAGTCCCCGGTGAGGAGCGCGACCCCCTCGCGCTCCCCCGTGGCTCCCGTACTGCCCTCGGCCCGGCTGCCGAACCCCCTCCGGCTGCCGGGCGGACGGCTCAACTCTGGTGGGACTGGTAGTGCGTGACCGCGTCGGAAGTGCGGCCGGCTCCGTAGACCCGGAGGAACTCTGCCAGTTCCGGGTGGGTCGGGGCGAGGCTGTCGGCCGCGTCGATGATGTCTCCGGCGGCGGCCACCGAGCGCAGCAGCGACTGGATCTCGCGGACGACCCGCTTGACCGTCGGCGCACCCGAACTGCTCGTCGTGGTCGTGGTGTTGCTGAGCACCGAGCCCCCCTGCGACTTCTTGATCTCGTCCATGCGCTCCGTCGCCTCGGCCGCGCTCACGCTGCCGTCGGCGACCTGCCCCGCCAGGTCCTGCAGCAGCTGCACGCGCTGGACCACGGCGGGATTGCCGATCTTCGCCCGCTGACCGCTCATCAGCTGTGACAGCATCGGCGCGGACAGTCCCAGTACCCCCGCGAGACGAGCCTGGTTGAGGCCGAGGTCATCTATGAGCTTACGGAAGAGCGCCCCCAGCGGCTCCCCGTACCAGTTCCGCTGAAGCTCCCGCGCTCTTGCGGTCGCTTCCTGCTGTGCGGCGTCCATGTGCGTCTCCCCATCGCTTCCCCAAAAAAACCGTGGTTCGCGACAGCGAACCACGCCGAGCATCTTACGGAGAGTGGTCGTTCGCGGGGAGCCCTAATCATTTTGCGGAATACCCGGGGTGACCCGGTACTCTGGTCTGCGACGCCCACCGGTACGCGGTTCTTCCGGCGGACGTATCTCCTCCCGGGGCCTTAGCTCAGTTGGTAGAGCGCTGTCTTTGCATGGCAGATGTCAGGGGTTCGACTCCCCTAGGCTCCACTCCACATAACCCCTCCGACCTGCGGAAACGCGGGCGGAGGGGTTTTTGGTGCGCGAGTCGGGATGGGAGTCGAAGGGGGCCGGCCGGAATTGACGGCGGCGGGCTGTCGGAACATGACCGGACCAGACCGGGCACAGAGCTGCTGCTCACGACGTACGACGTAAGACGGCATGGGCTCGGGTCCGCGTCGACGCCGGGAACCCCGGCTGGATCACTGACGTGTCCTGGCCGGCCCGCGCGCTGCGGCAGGCAGTCCCGTCGTACGGACGACGCGTGGCGGACGCGCTCGGCGGTGGCGCGCACTTCGTCGTCGACAGAGGTCGAAACGTCAACGGCCCCTGCACCCCTGCACAGGCGTCGATGCGTGGTGCAATCCGCCGGGCCGCGGATCGGGCAGCCCGCCCACGACGGACACCGGCGTCCAGAGCGTGGGCGCCCACCTGTGGATCAGACGGCCGGGGGAGTCGGACAGGACCTGTGACCTGCCGTTGCAGACCACCGGCCGGGTACTGGCGACCTGAGCGCGCACCGGACCCGGCGCGGGCGGCACACGACTGACCGACCTGCCCTCGCTCACCGTGCGGCCGGATCACCGCCGCCGCCCATCAAGGAGCGGTACACCGCCGACGATCTCGGATGGGAACGGCACCCCCACACGCCGTGCGGGCAGTAGTCGCTGAGCGACTGATAGAGGGGGCGTTGGCGGGCGAACCAGGTGAGCATGCCGTGCATATAGGCCGGATTGTCACCGTTCTTGTACAGGCCCCACTCCTGGTACGAGATCGGCTTGCCGTGGGCGCGGGCGAAACGGACGTGGGCGCGCAGGCCGTACGGCTCATCGACCTGAGCGGCGAAACGCAGCCCGCGCGGGGCGTCGTAGGCGTCCATGCCGATGATGTCGACGACCTCGTCGCCCGGATAGCAGCGCGGCCACGGGATCGCGTCGCGGCCGCGGTTCGGCGTGAACTCGAAGCGCAGACGCTCTCCCGGAACCGAGCGCATCGCGCGCACGATCCTCGTCCAGTACACCTTCCAGGCGGCCGGATCCGGGCCGCAGCGGTGGGTGTAGGTGGTGCCGTTCATCTCCCAGCCCAGCACGACGATCGTGTCCGGCACACCCAGATCCACCAACCGCCGGGCCAGGGCGCGGAAATGACCGTCGTAGGCGCCGCTCGCCCCGCGCCGGAGCTCCGCACGGACCACGCTGTCAGGGAGGTGGGCCTCCGTGCGTTCGAGCATCGGCACGTTGAGGACGAACATCCGCTTCGGAACGGCTCGTCGCCACGCCGCCCAGGACTCCAGATAGCCCGGAGCGCCCTCGATGTTGCTCCAGCGGTCACCGGGCAGATAGACGTGTCCCACCCGGGGCGCGGGCCCGCCGAGCCAGGCACCGAGTTCCCCGAGGCGCCCCACGTCGGAGGGCTCGTAACCGACGTAGGCGCCGTACGCGCCGACCGCGGAAACCGAAGCCGGTTCAGGAGCGCGAGCGGTACAGGCGGAAGCCGCCAGGAGCAGCAGTACGGCGGCCAGGGCGACCGGCCCACGGCGCGAGTGCTTCATGAGACGGCGGTCCATCCGGTTCGGGAGACGTGGTCCCGAGACTGTGACGCACCCGGGC
This sequence comes from Streptomyces sp. NPDC031225, assembly GCF_055570355.1. NCBI lineage: Bacteria > Bacillati > Actinomycetota > Actinomycetes > Kitasatosporales > Streptomycetaceae > Streptomyces > Streptomyces sp. NPDC031225. The sequence continues at coordinate 28,240 of NZ_JBVIHJ010000013.1, forward strand.
CCTGCCCGAGCCCTCCCCTACCGGTTCGGCCACACCGTCGGGTGAACACAACGGTGGGGCGGAAACTTTTCCGCCCCACCACTGCTACACACGCCGGTCGAAACGGCGTCAGCGCCCTTCGTCGTGCCTCGCGGCGTCCTCCTCGGCCTCCTTGACCTGGACCTCCGGGTCCAGCACCGACTGGCCGGTGCCGTCCACGGACGTCAGGCGGCCCGTCTCGGGGACCTCGGTCGCGGCGGGGGGCTCGACCAGCCAGTCCGGATTGGCCTGCTTGTCCCACCACTTCCACGCGGCGTAGGCCCCGCCGGCGACGATGCCCGCGACGGCCAGCGCCTTGGCGAGCCGTCCGGCCCGGGCCCGCCGTTCGTGCTTGCGGACCAGCTTCCGGACTTCCTTGGGCGTGATCTGGCCACGCAGTGCGGCCAGTGCGGCCGCGCTCCGTGCCGTGGCCTCCTCCCGGACCGGACCGGCCGCGGCGACGGCCTGCTCGATCCTCGGACGCGAGTAGTCGGCGGCCTGGCGGGCCGCCTTGCGGGTACGGACGGCCGCCTCATGGGCGGCCTGATCGACCTTCGGCGGAACATGCGTGCGAGCCTGCTCAAGACGCGGCGCGACATGAGCGCCGTACTGGACACGCGCCTGCCCGGCCGCCTGGGTGACCTTCGGCGCGAGCCGTACGCGTGCCTCCTGCGCGTAGTGCGAGGCCTTGTCCTTGGCCGTGTCGGCGTAGGGCGCCACCACTTCCGCGGCGTGCAGCACGCTGTCCTTCGCCGAGCCGGTCGCGGCGCGCACGCTGTCAATGCGGGTCACGGGATCCTCCTCCTCGGTGGCGTACGGTAATTCGACTTTCCACCCTTTTCCGGATCATGCATGCCGGAGCACAACCCGGCACCTGAGGGACGGGCATCCGGATCAATAGCGGATGAATACGTGGCAACAGGAGCTTGTCGACGACAATGCCACGGATCGCCGCTCCGCGCCCCTGCCCGGAGCCTCCTCGGCTGGATCCGTGCGAGGATCGGTGGGGCAAAAGAAGACAACGGAAGGCAGATCGTGGCCGAGCAGCTTTACGCCACCCTGAAGACCAACCACGGCGACATCGAAGTCCGGCTCCTGCCGAACCATGCCCCGAAGACGGTCAGGAACTTCGTCGAACTCGCCCAGGGCGAGCGCGAGTGGACCCACCCCGGCACCGGCGAGAAGTCCACCAACAAGCTCTACGACGGCACGGTCTTCCACCGCGTCATCAGCGGCTTCATGATCCAGGGCGGCGACCCCCTGGGCACCGGCATCGGCGGCCCGGGCTACGAGTTCGAGGACGAGTTCCACCCCGACCTCGGCTTCAACAAGCCCTACCTGCTCGCGATGGCCAACGCAGGACCGGGCACCAACGGCTCGCAGTTCTTCATCACCGTCTCCCCGACGGCCTGGCTGAACCGCAAGCACACCATCTTCGGCGAGGTCACGGACGCGGCTAGCCAGAAGGTCGTGGACGCCATCGCAGGCGTCAAGACCAGCCGGCCCAACGACCGCCCGGTGAACGACGTCGTCATCGAGTCGGTCGTCATCGAGACCCGCTGAGGTCCCGCGGAAAACTCCGCCAAGGGAACCGAACGCCCCGCTCAACCGTAAGGATGAGCGGGGCGGTGCACGTGCGTACGACGATCTAGGGGATGTCATGGAACAGGCGGCAGGCGGATCACCTCAGGCCCAGAGCCTGCCCGGCTGCTACCGGCACCCGGACCGTGAGACCGGCATCCGCTGCACCCGCTGCGACCGCCCGATCTGCCCCGAGTGCATGGTCAGCGCCTCCGTCGGCTTCCACTGCCCCGACTGCGTGCGCGACGGCGGCGGCACCGGACCCGCTCCGGCCGCGGCCCGGCCCCGCACGATCGCGGGCGGCACCGTCACGGCGGACCCCCGGCTGTTCACGAAGATCCTGATCGCGATCAACGTCGCGGTGTTCATCGCCGTCCAGGCCAAGGCGTCCCTCGCAACAGACCTCAGCCTCATCGGCGCATGGCCGCCGGCACCCTTCGCGCCCACCGAAGGCGTCGCGGACGGGCAGTACTACCGCCTGGTGACCTCGATGTTCGTTCACCAGGAGATCTGGCACATCGGTTTCAACATGATGAGCCTGTGGTGGCTCGGCGGCCCCCTCGAAGCCGCCCTCGGCCGCGCACGCTACCTCGCGGTCTACTTCGTCTCCGGTCTCGCGGGCAGCGCACTGGCCTATCTGCTGGCGTCGCCGAACACGGCCACGCTCGGCGCCTCCGGTGCCATCTTCGGTCTCTTCGGCGCGACCGCGGTCCTGATGCGCCGGCTCAACTACGACCTGCGACCGATCATCGCGCTGCTGGCGATCAACCTGGTCTTCACCTTCAACCCGGCGTTCAACATCTCCTGGCAGGCCCACATCGGCGGGCTGGTCGCCGGCATCGTCACGGGGTACGGGATGGTCCACGCCCCGCGCGAGCGGCGGTCACTGGTGCAGTACGGCACCTGCGCGCTGGTCCTGCTGGTCGTCGTGGTCATGACCCTGGTGAGGACCGCACAGCTCACCTGACCAGCACGTTGTCCACAGTGAGTGGCGAATCTTGTGCATAGAGTGCGGGAACAGCTGTGCCCCCTGTCACCGACCAGTGTTTCCGCAGGTCAGGCAGGGGGCGAACAGGCTTGCGAGGCTGGTGCGATGGTCGTACCGGCGTCAACACCCGATGAGTTATCCACAGATCGTCGTCTTTTTTCCCCAGCGTGTGGACAGGGGTTGTGGATAACTCAGTGGATACCCGTGGGCAGAGCTATTTCCACTGGGTGGAGACGGCGAATCCGGCGGCGATGAAGCCGAATCCCACCACGATGTTCCAGTTATCCAGAGCATCGATGGGCAGCGAACCGTCGGTCACATAGAAGACGACGATCCAGGCCAGACCGATGAGGAACATGGCCAGCATCACAGGGGCGACCCAAGCGCGGCTGTTCAGCTTGATGGCGGTCGCCTGCTTCGCCGCGGGCGGCGTGTAGTCGGCCTTCTTGCGGATACGTGACTTCGGCACGAGGGTCTCTCCTGTCGATGCGCTGCGTGGCCGCGCAGGTAACTGGGTCGGGCTCCGGGCAGCGTACAAGGGGACACTGAGCACTCCCCCGGGCGTCCGTTAGCGTAGTGCTTCCGCGGCGCCGAAGGAGATAAGGGTACGTTGAGCAATTCTGCCGACTCTCCCCAGTCCGGATCCAGTCCTGTCCGCAGGCGGGGTTTCCGGCCGGTCAGGGTGCTCACGGTGGGCGTCTTCGCTCTCGCGGGACTCATCTTCTTCACGAGTTTCAACACCGCCAAGGGCACCAACATCCGCACCGACGCGTCCTTGCTGAAGCTCTCGGACCTGATCCAGGAGCGCAGCCACAAGAACGCCGGGCTCGACGAGTCGAACGGTTCGCTGCGCCGGGACGTCGAGTCGCTCGCCGAGCGGGACGACGGCAGCACCAAGGCCGAGGACGCCAAGCTCGCCGCCCTGGAGGACAGGGCGGGCACCCAGAAGATCAAGGGCGACGCCGTCACGGTCACGCTCGACGACGCTCCGCCGAACGCCACCGCCAAGCTCCCCGGCTATCCCGAGCCGCAGCCGGACTACCTGGTCATCCACCAGCAGGACCTCCAGGCCGTGGTCAACGCCCTGTGGAAGGGCGGCGCCAAGGGCATCAAGGTGATGGACCAGCGGCTGATCTCGACCAGTGCCGTGCGCTGCGTCGGCAACACGCTGATCCTCCAGGGCCGCGTCTACTCGCCGCCGTACAAGATTCAGGCGGTCGGCGCTCCGGGGAAGCTGAAGCAGGCCCTCGCGGACTCCAAGGCGATCCAGAACTACATGGTCTACGTCAACGTCTACGGCCTCGGCTGGAATGTCGTCGACGACGGCACGGTGACTCTTCCCGGCTACTCGGGCACAGTGGATCTGCAGTACGCCAAGCCCGTGGAGTGAGCACGGTGTGAGTCCCTGGAGTCGCCGGTGCGTGTCGTCGTCAGGACCGTCAGCGAGCTGTGCATCACCGTCGGCGCCCTGATCGTGTTGTTCGTCGCCTATGTGCTGTTCTGGACCGGTGTGAAGGCCGACACCGTCATGGACGACCAGATCGACCAGTTACAGAACCAGTGGTCGCAGGGGAGCGTGCAGCAGCCGAAGGTGACCGCCGGCGCCACCGCGACGGCGTCCGTGGCCGGGCCGGCGCCGTACCGGAGCGGGAAGCCCTTCGCGATCATGTACATCCCGAGGCTTGGTTTCACGTGGAACAAGCCGGTGCTGGAGGGCACAGAGGTCGGCACCCTGAAGAAGGGGCTCGGCCATTACGCGAACACCGCGCAGCTCGGAGAGCAGGGCAACTTCTCGGTCGCCGGGCATCGGCGCACGTACGGCGATCCGTTCAAGGACTTCCCGAGGCTGCGGCGCGGTGACGCGGTGGTGCTGACCGACGGGACGACCTGGTTCACGTATCGGATCGACAAAGGGCCTTACAAAACAGTGCCCACCGACATTGAGGTGATCGATCCTGTGCCACGTAATTCCGGGTACACGCGGCCTGGCCGCTATCTCACGCTGACCACGTGCGATCCGGAGTGGGGACACAGTCACCGGCTGATCGTCTGGGCACACCTGGACTCCACACAGCCTGTGGAGGACGGCAAGCCTGTTGCCCTGCGCCGTTAGTCTGGTGCGGTACGGCGTGTGTCCGGTGCCGTGGTGCGAGGGAAGGGACGGCATGTACGGCTGGATCTGGCGGAATCTGCCGGGGAACGCATGGGTGAAGGCGTTGCTCTCACTCGTGCTGGCGCTTGCTGTGGTCTACGTCCTCTTCCAGTACGTCTTCCCGTGGGCCGAACCACTGCTGCCCTTCAACGATGTGACGGTGGACAACCAGTGAGCGCGCGCATTCTCGTCGTCGACAACTACGACAGCTTCGTCTTCAACCTCGTGCAGTACCTGTACCAGCTGGGCGCCGAGTGCGAGGTGCTGCGCAACGACGAGGTGTCGACGGCGCACGCCCAGGACGGCTTCGACGGCGTGCTCCTGTCGCCGGGCCCGGGGACACCGGAGGAGGCGGGCGTGTGCGTGGACATGGTCCGTCACTGCGCCGCGACCGGGGTGCCCGTCTTCGGCGTCTGCCTGGGCATGCAGTCGATGCAGGTGGCGTACGGCGGTGTCGTGGACCGCGCGCCCGAGCTGCTGCACGGCAAGACCTCTCTCGTGGAGCACGAGGGCAAGGGCGTCTTCGCCGGTCTGCCGACGCCGTTCACGGCGACCCGGTACCACTCGCTGGCCGCCGAGCCGGCGACGGTCCCGGCCGAGCTGGAGGTCACCGCGCGGACGCAGGACGGGATCGTCATGGGGCTTCGGCACCGTGAACTCCCGGTCGAGGGTGTGCAGTTCCACCCCGAGTCGGTGTTGACGGAGCACGGCCATCTGATGCTGGCCAACTGGCTGGTGGAGTGCGGGGACCAGGGCGCGGTGGCGAGGTCGGTGGGGCTCGCCCCGGTGGTGGGCAGGGCCACGGCGTGACGGCCCTGCGCCCCGAGCGCGAGGACTTGCACGGCGATGCGTCGTACGAGTCCTACGGCGGCGATCCCTACAGCGGGGAGTCCTTCGGCGGTGGCTCCGGCGCCACGCAGTCCCACGCCGCGGGACGCTCGGGTGGAGCGTCTTCGGGCGGGGCGCGGGCACCGTACGTACCCCTCGGCGACGACGAGACGGTGGCGCTGCGGATACCCGATCCGCCGCCGCCCTCCATATCCGCCTCTGCGGGCCCTTCCGTCACATCCGCCACTGGAACCCCGCAGGGTGGCCGTGCGGCCCGTAGAAAGGCCGCCAAGGGCCGTCACGGGCGTCACGGTGGCGCGGCCGTCCCCGAGTCGCAGTCGGAACAGGAGTTCTCGGGGTCCTCGGGGTCCTCGGCGACGCCTGACGGGAAGCCGCTTTCCCGCGTCGAGGCCCGTAAGCGGGCCAAGGCCCGCAAACCCGGAGCGGCCGTCGTCGCTAGCCGGGCGGTGGGTGAGGTGTTCATCACCACCGGCGTGTTGATGCTGCTGTTCGTCAGCTACCAGCTGTGGTGGACCAACGTCCGGGCGCACGCGGCGGCGGACAAGGAGGCGAGCAGCCTCCAGAACGACTGGGCGAGCGGCAAGGGCGCCCCCGGCACCTTCGAGCCGGGCCAGGGCTTCGCCCTGCTGCACATCCCCAAGCTGGACGTGGTCGTGCCGATCGCCGAGGGCGTCAGCAACAAGAAGGTGCTCGACAAGGGCATGGTCGGGCACTACAGCGAGGGCGCGTTGAAGACGGCGATGCCCGACGCCAAGACCGGCAACTTCGCTCTCGCCGGCCACCGCAACACGCATGGCGAGCCCTTCCGATACATCAACAAGCTCAGCCCGGGTGACTCGATCGTCGTCGAGACGCAGGACGAATATTTCGTCTACAAGATGACGTCGACGCTTCCGGTGACGGCTCCGAGCAACACGAGCGTGATCGCCCCGATCCCCAAGGGGTCCGGGTTCACCACGGCCGGGCGCTACATCACTCTCACCACGTGTACGCCGGAGTTCACCAGCAAGTACCGGTTGATCGTCTGGGGCAAGATGGTCGAGGAACGGCCGCGCAGCAAGGGCAAACCGGATGAGCTCGTCCAGTAAGGGCAGATGACTAGTGGCACCGACCACCGACGGCACCGCAGAGCACACCGACATCCGGAGATCCGAGCAGTCCGCGCCGCGCCGCCGCGGTACCGGCCGGATCGCCATGGCGGTGAGCGTCTTCGGTGAACTCCTCATCACCGCAGGCCTGGTGCTCGGCCTGTTCGTCGTCTACTCGCTGTGGTGGACGAACGTCGTCGCCGACCGTGCGGCCGACAAGCAGGCCGACAAGGTGCGCGACAGCTGGACCGAGCGGACCACCGGCGGTCCCGGAGCGCTGGACACCAAGAACGGGATCGGTTTCCTGCACGTTCCCGCGATGAAGAACGGCGAGGTGCTGGTCGAGAAGGGCACCTCGACGAAGATCCTCAACGACGGAGTCGCCGGCTACTACACGGACCCCGTGAAGGCCGTGCTCCCCACCAGCGGCAAGACCGGCAACTTCTCCCTCGCCGCCCACCGCGACGGCCACGGCGCGAAGTTCCACAACATCGACAAGGTCAAAAAGGGCGACGCGGTCGTCTTCGAGACCAAGGACGAGTGGTACGTCTACAAGGTCTACGCCGTTCTGTCCGAGACCTCCAAGTACAACGTCAAGGTCCTCGGCCAGATCCCCAAGGAGTCCGGCAAGAAGAAGGCCGGTCACTACATCACGCTCACGACGTGCACGCCGGTGTACACCTCTCGCTACCGGTACGTGGTGTGGGGCGAGCTGGTCCGCACGGAGAAGGTGGACAGCGAGCGGACGTTGCCGAAGGAACTGACCTAGCCCGGCCTCTTGTCTTGGGCTCAGCGCAGCGTCTTGAGCCGGGCTCCAGGTGACGCACATGCATGTGACAGCGGCCCCGGACCTCCGCAAGTAGCGAGGTCCGGGGCCGCTGTTCTGGCGCGGGGAGGGTGTCAGTCCTCCGTGCGGGCCGCCGTTCCGGTGGTGCCGCCGAAGAAGCCGCCGCCGTTGTTGCCGCCGTTGTTGTTGCCGTTGCCGACGCTCACGCTGGCCAGGGTGACCTGGGTGTTGCCTGGGTCGTCGACCTCGTCACCCGGGTTCGGGCTCTGCTGTATCACGATCGCGGTGTCGCTCTGGTCGCTGCCGTTCGTGAACTGGATCTTGTTGAAGCCGGCGTTGTTGAGAATCTGCTTGGCCTGGGCCACCGTCTGGTTGCGAACGTCCGGGACCTCGGTCTTGTCCGCCGCCTTGCCGATCTGGATGTTCACCGACGAGTTCTTCTCGACCTGGTTGCCGGCCTGCGGCGTGGTCGAGATGACCTTGCCGATCTTGTTGGTGTCGTCGGTCTCCACCTCGGTGCAGTTGCCGACGAGGTTGTTCGCCTGCATCTGTGCCTTGGCGTCGTCGCAGGACTGGCCGGTGACGTCCGGGACCGTGGACTTCTCCTCGGCCTTGGCGATGGTGAGGGTGACGGTGGAACCCTTCTCCACCTCAGCGCCCAGTTTCGGGTCCTGCTCCAGGACGGTGCCCGGCTCCTCGGTGGACACCTGCTTCTTGGTCTTGATGACGAACTGGTACTTGTCGTCCGTCAGCGTCTGCGTGGCATCGTCGATGTCCTTGCCGAGGACGCTCGGGACGGCGACCTTCGGGGCACCGGTGGACACCACGATGTTGACGCTGGACTGCTTGTCGACCGTCTGGCCGCCCGCCGGGTCCGTGGAACACACGTTGCCCTTGGCCGTGTTCTCGCAGGTCTTCGGGGTGACCGTCCCGAGTTTGAGGTCGCTGTTGGTCAGCAGTTTCGTGGCGTCGGCCTGCGACTGGTTGACGAGGTTCGGCACGGAGACCGTGTCGTTGTTCGCCCCCCCGTTGCCGCTGAAGATCCACTTGCCGATGAGGATCGCGCCGACGAGCACCAGGACGCCCGCCACCACCAGCAGGATCGTCGAGGTGTTCGACTTCTTCTGGCGGCGCCGGTCGGGGCGGTCGTCGTAGCCGAAGCCGCCGTCGTCCGGGCCCATGGGCGGCAGCATGGTGGTGGCGCCCGCGTCGGAGCGCAGGGCCGTCGTCGGCTGGTCGTTGGGGTAGCCGCCGTAACCCACGGAGCCCATCGCGGCGGTGGCGGCGACCGGCTGGCCGTCGAGGCAGGCCTCGATGTCGGCGCGCATCTCGTCGGCCGACTGGTAGCGGTAGTTCGGGTCCTTGACCAGGGCCTTGAGGACGATGGCGTCCATCTCGGGCGTGATCTCGGGGTCGAAGACGCTCGGGGGCTGTGGCTCCTCCCGGACGTGCTGGTAGGCCACCGCGACCGGGGAGTCCCCGACGAAGGGCGGCCGTACCGTCAGGAGCTCGTAGAGCAGGCAGCCCGAGGAGTACAGGTCGGAACGGGCGTCGACCTGCTCGCCCTTCGCCTGCTCCGGTGAGAGGTACTGGGCGGTGCCGATGACCGCGGAGGTCTGCGTCATCGTCATGCCGGAGTCGCCCATGGCGCGGGCGATGCCGAAGTCCATGACCTTGACCTGGCCGTTGCGCGTCAGCATGACGTTCGCGGGCTTGATGTCGCGGTGGACGATGCCGGCCCGGTGCGAGTACTCCAGGGCCTGGAGGATGCCGATGGTCATCTCCAGCGTGCGCTCCGGCAGCAGCTTGCGGCCGCTGTGGAGGAGTTCACGCAGGGTGGAGCCGTCGACGTACTCCATGACGATGTACGGGATCGAGACCCCGTCGATGTAGTCCTCGCCCGTGTCGTAGACCGCCACGATCGCGGGATGGTTGAGCGAGGCGGCCGACTGGGCCTCCCGGCGGAACCGGGCCTGGAAGGACGGGTCGCGCGCGAGGTCCGCGCGGAGCGTCTTCACCGCAACGGTGCGGCCGAGGCGCGTGTCCATGGCGAGGTATACCTCTGCCATGCCACCACGGCCGAGCACCTGGCCCAGCTCGTACCGGCCGCCGAGGCGACGCGGCTCTTCCATAGCTTCCTACCAGCCCTCTCCGTCGGTCCCGACCGGCACGTGTGTGCGGTCGGAGGCTGCCGTCCGGGCCTACCGTACCCGTCTGGCTTTGTGTGACCTGGCCAAGTGCGTCACCCGATACAGGACCGGTATCGCAACGTGCACCGATGCGAAGGGGACGTGATCGGGGTCACTTCTGGGAGTTGATGACGGCCTCCATCACGTTCTTCGCGATGGGGGCCGCGAGACCGCCGCCGGAGATGTTCTCGCGGGCCTCGGCATCGTCGTCCTGGATCACGACGGCGACCGCGACCGGTGAGCTGTCACCGACCTTGGCGTACGAGATGAACCAGGCGTAGGGGTTCTTGCTGTTGTTCTCGCCCTGCTGGGCGGTACCGGTCTTGCCGCCCACCGTGACGCCGCTGATCTGCGCCTTCTTGCCGGTGCCGTCCTTCACGACCGTCTCCATCATCGACTGGAGGATCTGGGCGTTCTCCGCGGACAGCGGCTCGCTCATCTTCTCCGGCTCGGTCTTTTCGAGGGTGTCGACGTTGGGGGCCTGGAGGGAGTCGACCATGTACGGCTTCATCAGGGTGCCGTTGTTGGCGACCGCCGAGGCGACCATGGCCATCTGGAGCGGAGACGCGGCGGTGTTGAACTGGCCGATGGAGGACAGGGCCACCTCGGAGGGCGCCATGTCCTTGGAGAAGACGGAGGCGCTGGAGCGCACCGGGGTGAACTGCTCCTCGTCGAAGCCGAACTTCTTGGCCTCTTCCAGCATCTTGTCGTTGCCGAGGTCGGAGCCGACCTTGCCGAAGACGGTGTTGCAGGAGACCTGGAGCGCGACCCGCAGGGTGGCGTTCTTGCAGGGGATGTTGCCCTCGTTGGGCAGCTGGGTCGTGGTGCCCGGCATGGTCCACGGCAGCGGCGACTTTGTGGGCGAGTCGGCGTCCTTGTACAGGCCGTTCTCCAGCGCGGCGGCCGCGGTGACGACCTTGAAGGTGGAGCCGGGGGGGTAGACCTCGCGCAGGGCCCGGTTGAGCATCGGGTCGGCGGGGTTGTTCTTCTTGTCGAGGTTCTTCCAGGCCGTCGCGTCGGAGTCGCTGCCGCCGGCGATCGTCGACGGGTCGTACGACGGGTAGGAGGCCAGCGCCAGGATCTTGCCGGTGGAGGGGTCCAGGGCGGCGACCGCGCCCTTGCCGCCCTGCTTCTTCAGACCGTCGTAGGCGGCCTTCTGGGCGGCGGCGTTGAGGGTGGTGACGACGTTGCCGCCCTCCTTCGGCTTGCCGGTGAGCATGTCGAGGGTGTTGCGGAAGAAGAGCCGGTCGTCGTTGCCGGTGAGGATGCCGTCCTCGATGGACTCCAGCTGGGTGGCGCCGTAGGACTGGGAGACGAAGCCCGTGACCGGCGCCCACATCGCGCCGTCCTGGTAGGTGCGCTTGTACTTGAAGTCGCCCGAGGTCGTCTCTGCGTGCCCGGTGATGGCCTTGCCGTCGACGATGATGTCGCCGCGCGGTGTGGCGTACCGGGCGATGAGGACGCGACGGTTGTCGGGGTCCTCGCGGAGGCTGTCGGCCTTGACGTACTGGAGCCAGTTGTCGCGGATGAGCAGGGCGAGGACCAGGAGGCCGCAGAAGATCGCGATCCGGCGCAGGGGCTTGTTCATGACGGGCGGACCACCTGGGTCATCTCGGCGTCGGGGCTGGGGGCGGGGGCGGGCGCCGGGCGGCGTGCGGTGTCGCTGATTCTGATCAGGATGCCGATCAGGGCCCAGTTGGCGATGACGGAGGAACCGCCGTACGCCAGGAAGGGCATCGTCATGCCGGTCAGCGGGATGAGGCCCATCACGCCGCCGGCCACCACGAAGACCTGCAGCGCGAAGGCGCCGGACAGGCCGATCGCGAGCAGCTTGCCGAACGGGTCGCGGGCGGCGAGGGCGGTGCGTACGCCGCGCTCCACGATCAGGCCGTAGATCAGCAGGATCGCCATGAGGCCGGCCAGGCCCAGCTCCTCGCCGAAGGTGGCGAGGATGAAGTCGGAGTTGGCGGCGAAGCGGATCAGCTCGGAGTGGCCCTGGCCCCAGCCGGTGCCGAGGGTGCCGCCGGAGCCGAAGGCCCACAGGGCCTGCATGGCCTGCTCGGAGTGGAGGATGCCGTCGGTGCTGCCGTTGCGGCTGAGGGTGTACTCGCGCATCGGGTCGAGCCAGGCCTGGACGCGGGTCTGGACGTGCGGTTCGAAGCTGGCCACGCCGACGGCGCCGGCCGCGGACATCAGCAGACCGAAGACGATCCAGCTGGTCCGCTCGGTGGCGACGTACAGCATGATGATGAACATTCCGAAGAACAGCAGCGAGGTACCGAGGTCCGTCTCGAACACCAGGATGAGGATCGAGATCATCCAGACGACGATGATCGGTCCGAGGTCGCGGCCGCGCGGCAGGTAGAGACCCATGAAGCGGCGGCTGGCCAGGGCGAGCGCGTCGCGCTTGACCATCAGGTAGCCGGCGAAGAAGATCGCCAGGACGATCTTGGCGAACTCACCGGGCTGGATGGTGAAGCTGCCGACCTGGATCCAGATCTTGGCGCCGTAGGTGATGTTGGCGCCGAGGCCCGGCACGAGCGGGAGCAGCAACAGGACCAGTGCGCCGACCATGGAGATGTAGGTGTAGCGCTGCAGGACCCGGTGGTCCTTGAGGAAGACCAGGACCACGGCGAACAGGGCGATGCCCATCGCCGTGTAGATCAGCTGGTTGGTCGCCTTGCCGCCGGCCTGGCCGATCGACTGGAGCAGCTTGGACTGGTCGAGGCGCCAGATCGCGACGAGCCCGAGGCCGTTGAGCAGGGTGGCCAGCGGCAGCATCAGCGGGTCCGCGTACGGGGCGAACTTGCGGACGACGAGATGGGCGACGCCGGCCAGCAGGCCGAGGCCCAGGCCGTAGCTCAACAGCCCGGCCGGGACCTGGTCGTCGATGGCCAGGCCCACGTTGGCGTAGGCGAAGACCGGGATGAGGACGGCGAACACCAGTAGCGCCAGCTCGGTGTTGCGGCGGCTCGGTGCGCCGATCGCGCCGATCGTGGACGTGTGGTGCGTCGAGGTGTTCGAAGTACTGCTGCTCATCGTGTGACAGGGCCTCTCACGGCTTGCCTACTGCGTACCGCAGTTCCCGACGACCTGCTTCTCCTCGTCCGAGAGGGTGGGGCCGGGAGTGGGAGTGGGCGTCTGGGATGCGGAAGCGTTCGGGGACGGGGAGGTCGTGCTCGTCGGGGTCGGTGTGGCCTTGGACGTCAGGGAGGACTGTGTGGTTCCCGTGGTGCCGCCGGCCTCGCCCTCGCCCGTCTTGGAGTTCTTCTTGCTCTCCGTGGCCTGCGCCGCAGCCTGCTTCTTGCACGCGGTGGCCTGGACGCCCAGTTCGTCGATCTTCTTCTGGGCCGTCTTCAGGTCGCCCTCGGCGATGGTGCCCTCGACCGACTTCTGCTGGTACGGCGGCAGGTACTTGAGTTCGATCTCGGGGTGGTCCTTGGACACCTTCGAGAGCGAGACCCAGGCCAGGTCCTGGCTGATGCCCCGGTACAGGGCGACGTGCTCGCCGTTGGTGCCGACGTAGTACTGCGTCTGAGTCCAGCGCCAGCCGCCGTACAGGCCGCCGCCGATGACGGCGAGCGCGAGGACCGAGTAGAAGGATCTCTTCAGCCACCTGCGGCCCTTGCGGGGCTTGACGAAGTCCTCGTCGGTGTAGTCGCCGTAGCTGCCCGCGGGGTCGTAGCCGGTGCTGTCGCCGGACCCGGGCGGGCCGAACTCGCCGCCACCCTGCCCGGGTACCTGCCGGCCGAGCCCGGAGGCGCGGCCCGCGGGGGTCTGCATGATTCCGGGGTCGTGCAGGTGGTTCTGGTTCTCGGCGACCGCGCCGACCACGACGGGGGTGTCGGAGAGCTGCCCGGCGAGGGTGTCCCCGGTGTCCAGGTCGAGGACGTCGGCGATGATCACCGTGATGTTGTCGGGGCCGCCGCCGCGCAGGGCGAGCTGGATCAGCTCCTGCACGGTCTCCTGGGGGCCCTGGTAGCTGGCGAGGGTGTCTTCCAGGGTCTGGTGGGAGACCACGCCGGACAGGCCGTCGGAGCAGATCAGGTAGCGGTCGCCGGCGCGGACCTCGCGGATGGAGAGGTCGGGCTCGACGTGCTCACCGCTGCCCAACGCCCTCATCAGCAGGGAGCGTTGGGGGTGGGTGGTGGCCTCTTCCTCGGTGATGCGGCCCTCGTCGACCAGCCGCTGCACCCAGGTGTGGTCCTGCGTGATCTGGGTGAGGACGCCGTCGCGCAGCAGGTAGGCGCGCGAGTCGCCGACGTGCACGAGGCCGAGCCGCTGGCCGGTCCACAGCAGGGCGGTGAGCGTGGTGCCCATGCCCTCCAGCTGGGGATCGTCCTCGACCATGGAGCGCAGCTGGTCGTTGGCGCGCTGTACGGCCACGCCGAGCGAGGTGAGGACGTCGGAGCCAGGGACGTCGTCGTCGAGGGCGACGATGGTGGAGATGGCCTCGGAGGAGGCGACCTCGCCGGCGGCGGCGCCGCCCATGCCGTCCGCGATGGCGAGCAGGCGGGGTCCGGCGTATCCGGAGTCCTCGTTGCCCTCCCGGATCATGCCTTTGTGCGATCCGGCGGCGAAGCGCAGTGACAGACTCATGCGCACCTCGCCTGTCGGCTCCGGGTACATCCGCACGGTGCCCACCCTCCGGTCGGGAGCGCGCCGGGGCCCGGGGTGGGGGCCCACGCCGCGTGCTCGCTCCGCTCGCGCCTATTCATGATGTAGCACTACTTCCGCAGCTCGATGACGGTCTTGCCGATGCGGATCGGCGCGCCCAGCGGAATCGGTGTGGGGGTCGTCAGCCGCGATCGGTCGAGATACGTGCCGTTGGTCGAGCCCAGGTCCTCGACGATCCACTGACCGTCGCGGTCCGGGTAGATCCTGGCATGGCGGCTGGAGGCGTAGTCGTCGTCCAGCACGATGGTGCTGTCGTGCGCCCGGCCCAGGCTGATGGTCTGGCCCTGGAGGGCGACGGTGGTGCCGGTGAGGGTGCCCTCGGACACGACCAGCTTGGTGGGTGCGTTACGGCGCTGGCGGCCGCCGGCCTGCTGGCGCTGCTGCGGAGGCGCCGCCTGCTGCCGGGCGGCGGCCTGCTGGGGCCGGGCGGCTTCGCGCCTGGCTCCTCGCTGGGTGACCCGTGTACCGAACAGGTCGCTGCGGATGACCTGCACGGCCACGATCACGAACAGCCACAGTACGGCCAGGAAACCCAGCCGCATGACCGTGAGGGTCAGCTCTGACATTGCCCCCGCTTCACCCTTCGGCTTGCCGGTAAATGATGGTGGTGTTGCCCACGACGATCCGCGAGCCGTCGCGGAGCGTAGCGCGGGTGGTGTGCTGCCCGTCCACCACGATGCCGTTGGTGGACCCGAGATCCTGGATCGTCGAGGGCGTTCCGGTCCGGATCTCACAGTGCCGGCGCGAGACGCCGGGGTCGTCGATCCGCACGTCGGCTTCGGTGCTGCGTCCCAGCACCAGCGTTGCGCGGGAGATCTGATGGCGGGCGCCGTTGATCTCGATCCAGTGGCGGGTGCGGGAGCCCGGAGCGGGCGCGCCGACCGGGCCGCCTGCCGGGCGGTGGGGCTGGGCCTGCTGCGGGTAGCCGTAGCCGCCCGCGGCGCCTCGGCCGGCGGGCGGCGGTGCGGCCGGCATGGGCGGGGGGCCGGAGGGAGCGGCCGACGGCGGGAAGCCGTAGCCGCCGGCTCCCGCGCCGGGTCCCTGCGCGCCGGGCCGGCCGGCCGGGGCCGCGGTTCCGGGGGCCTGCTGGTCGGTGGAGCCGGCGAGCGTACGACTGCGCACCCGGTACAGGCCGGTGTCGAGGTCGTCCGCCTTCTCGAGGTTGACCTTGATCGGGCCCATGAAGGCGTATCGCTGCTGCTTGGCGTAGTCGCGCACCATGCCGGCGAGCTCGTCGCCGAGCTGGCCCGAGTAGGGGCTGAGCCGCTCGAAGTCCGGCGTGCTCAGCTCCACGATGAAGTCATTGGGTACGACCGTGCGGTCGCGGTTCCAGATGGTCGCGTTGTTGTCGCACTCCCGCTGGAGCGCTCCCGCGATCTCCACGGGCTGGACCTCGGACTTGAACACCTTGGCGAAGGTGCCGTTGACCAGACCTTCGAGACGCTGCTCGAACTTCTTCAGGACTCCCATGAGGCACCTCCTCCGTCCTTGCCGTCCTGGGTACTGCGCTGCGTGCTGGCTACCTGGTACTGCTTACTGATCGTATCCACGCGCCGGTGAATCGGCTGGTTCCCCCTGTCGGCACTGTCGACAGGTGTCGACGCCTCCGAAGTTCCCTGTGGAGCTCCACTTCGAACTCCGCTGTCGAACTCCTTTGTCAAGGATCGTAGAGGCGGCCGTGGACCAGTGTCCCGCACCTGACTGTGCACCCCGACCGGCTCCTGGGGAGACGGGGGCTACCGGTACGAGGTTGATACGTGAACCGGCACGGGTTGATACGTGGCCCGCGGCACCCCGGTTCGGGGGGCCGTCCGCGAAGCCGCTGGTGGGCGGCTGCCCCCCGATATGAGTTGTGAACCCACCACCTCCAGCGTGCTAATGTTCTGCATGTCGCAGGGCGCCGCACCGCAAGGCACGGGGCCCGAGGACACACCCAATGCGCGGGTGGCGGAATAGGCAGACGCGCTGGATTCAGGTTCCAGTGCCCGAAAGGGCGTGGGGGTTCAACTCCCCCCTCGCGCACAGCGAAGAACCGACGGAACGGGTCTCTGCTGGTGACGGAAGTCACCGCAGGGGCCCGTTCCTCGTTGTGCTGGTCCCTGTGAGGCATCACACAACCTTGTCAGGACATGCAGGGGGCTCCGGCCCGTGATCAATTTCACGGGTGGGTGTGGGGGTGCGGGTGGGGGTGGGGTCTGTCGGTGTCGGGTAGCGGGGCGGGCTGAGCCGGCGGACTCAGGAGCGCGTCGCCAGCAGCCTCGCCACGGCGGGCCTGAACGACGGCGGCCAGTCGCGTTCGACTTGGGAGCTGACCGGCCGACGTTTCACGTGAAACATGTGCCTACTGGACGGCCATAGCGGAACGGTGAGTTGTAGCTGCCCGCCGACCGGGACTAGGGAGATACCGGGGGGTGCCGGGCTGTGCCGGGCCTGGGGCTCACTCCCGCAGGCCGGCCGACTCCACTGCCCGGCGGCGCATGGCCAGCGCGGCCGGGACGACGGAGAACGCCACGGCGAGCACGGCACACGCGCCCACGGTCACCCCGAGCTCCGCCCACGGCATCACTATCGGGCTCCACACCGACAGCAGGCCGAGCGCGCTCCACATGCCCGCCAGATTGAGCCCGGCGACCAGGAGGCCGAGCACTCCGCCGACCCCGACGACCATCAGTGCCTCGCCGGCGATCAGCCGCAGCACCTGTCCCCGGGTGGCTCCGGCCAGCCGTAGGACGGCCAGGTCGCGGACCCGGTCGGAGGTCGCCATGACCATCGTGTTGGCCAGGGAGATTCCGGTGTAGAGGAGGGCTATGCCGAGGACCAGCACGAAGCCGTACCGCGTGGTCCGGTTGGTCTCGGGGCGGCTGGCCCGCACCCACTGGCTCCTGGTGAAGACGTGTCCGCCCGCCTTGGTGAGCGCTGCGGCCACGGCGGCAGGGTCGGCGCCGTCGGCGAGGGTGACGTCCACGCGGTCGACGCTCGCGCCGGGTGCGTTGGCGGGGGTGACGTAGGCGCCGTTGTCGCCGGTGCCGGTCGTCATCACCGCGGCGATCCGCAGCGTCTTCCTGGTCCCGTCGCCGAGCCAGACGTTGACGGTCTGCCCGACGGTGTGCTTCTCCCACTCCTCGTTGACGATGATCGAGCCGTCGTCGAGATCGCTCACCTTCCCGGCGGCCAGCGGCAGACGTACGGTCCTTGCGAGCGGACCCGTCTCGGCCGCGCGGGCCTCGGACTTGATGAGGGCGACGCCCTCCTCCAGGACGTACACGGCACTCGACGAAGTCGCCGACAACTCCGCGCCCCGGACCGCTTCGAGCTTCTTCACCGCCGCCGCGTCGAACCCGCTGCCCCGGGGCTGGGTGACGACGAACGCGGCGGCGGTCTGCGCCCGCGTCTCGGTGGCCTTCGCCTCGTTCAGCGTGCCCGTGGCTCCCAGCAGCGACCCCGTGAGGGCGACGGTGACCAGGACGGGAGCCGCGACGGCCGCCGTACGACGGATTCCGGCAGCCGCGTTCTCCCGGGCCAGCATCCCGCCCGCACCGGGCAGTTGGGCCGGCAGCCAGGCGATCAGCCGGGTGAGCGGGCGCACCAGGACCGGCGCGAGCAACGCGATCGCGGTGATCAGCAGCATCGGACGGCTCACGTAGGTCTTGCGGTGCAGCAGCTCGCCGGGGTCGTCGGCCAGGGCCATGGCCAAGGTCACCGCAGCGGTCAGCAGCAGGCCCGCCCCGGAAAGTCGGCGGCCCCACGTCATCGCCTTCGTGTCCACGGACGCATCGCGCAGCGCTTGGGCGGGGCCGGTGCGGCCGGCTCGCCAGGACGCGGCGAGCACTCCGAGCAGGGCGACGAGCAGACCGGTCCAGAAGGCCAGGTGGTAGGGCCAGGTGAAGTCGCCGATGGTGAACCACGTGGGTGCGAGACCGCCGTCCACCACCCACGCGGCGAGCCTCGGGGCGCCGTACGCGCCGAGCACACAGCCGGTGGCCGACGCGAGCACGCCGATCACCAGCGCCTCCGCGAAGACCATCCGGCGGACCTGGCCGGGCGTGGCCCCCGCCGTGCGCAGCAGGCCGAACTCCCGGCGCCGCTGGGCGACCGCGAAGGCGAACGTGGACGCCACGACGAACACCGAGACGAACGCGGTGACCCCGCCGGCGGTGCCGAACATGGCGTTCATCGCGGTGAGCGCTTCCCTGTCGCGGTCCGGGTCAGCGTCGGCGAGGCGGCGGCCGGGGCCGGTGAGGACCCGGAGATCCTGGCCCTCGACGGCTGCGCGGACGTCCGCGGCGGGCGCCTCGACCACCAACTGTGTGCTCTTCGGCGACAGTTCGGCGGCACGGGCGTCCGTGTAGAAGACGGCGTCCTCGAAGCCGCGTGCGGTGACGGTACCGACGACCGTCACGGTGCCGCGGTCGGTGGTGACGTGCTCGCCGGGCCGGGCCCAGTCACCGGTGACGACGACCTCGTCGGGCGACGCGGGCGCACGGCCCGCCCCGATCTCGTACGGCGCGAAGGCGGCCGTGGACCAGGGATGGCCGACCAGATCGCCGGGGCCCTTCGTGGCCCGCACGGCGAAGGACCGGTCCGCGACGACCGTGCCGAGCCGCCGGAGCCTCGCCACGGTCGCCTCGGGTACCGCGCGGGGGTGGGCCAGCTTTGCAGCGGACGTACGCCTCCGAACTCCTCGACTCCGGCGACGGCACGGGCATCGGCTACCTGCTCAAGGACCGTGTCGGACAGGTCGAGGAGTTCGTCGACGCGCTGTCCGAGGTCGCGGAGGGCGGCACGGTCGTGGACCCCGAGGTCGTACGGCAGTTGCTGCGCCGTCGCCGGGATCCGCTGGAGCGGCTCACCCCGCGCGAGCGAGAGGTCCTCGCGCTCGTAGCGGAGGGCAGGTCCAACGGGGCGATCGCACGGGAGCTGGTCGTGTCCGAGGCCGCGGTGGGCAAGCACATCGGGGGGATCCTGACGAAGCTGGATCTGCCGCCGGCGGACGAGACGCACAGACGGGTGCTGGCGGTGCTCGCGTATTTGCGGGCGTGACGTCAGGCTGTGCCATCCGGGTGAGGGGGCGGGGCGAGTCGTCGTGCGACGTGACGGCGTGGACGTGCCGCCAGGTGGTGGACGAGTGGGACTGAGCCCCGGGTCCGCGTGGACGGGGCCGCGTGGACATCCGTTGTCCACAACTGTGGAGTTGTCCACAGGGTCTGACGCGTTTCGGCCGGTGGTTGTACGGTCGGCACGAGTTGATGTTCTTGCTAGTCACGGGGGAGGCGGTCACGGTGACCGAGGCCGGTGTGGAGGCGACGGCCGGGACGCGTGCCGGTGGGTCGGCCGATGCCCAGGAGCCGTCTGCGGCGATGTCATCGGCGGCGACGCCGACGGCCGGTGCGGGATCGGCACGGCGGCCCCTGGTGCGCGGCTTCGCCCAGTGGCCCGTCGAGGGCTCGCCCAAGAAGGAGGGCAAGGCCCTGCGTGCGAGCGTCCCGCGCAGTGCCCACGCCGCGCTCGACCTCGACATCGACCGTCCGGGCGCGGTGAGCGCGGTCGAGGAGTCGAGCCTCGGCCGCATTCCCGAGCTCGCGCCGATCCGGGTGGGCCGCATGGCGGCCACACCGTTCGCCTTCCTGCGCGGCTCCGCGGGCCTCATGGCGTACGACCTGGCCCGCACCCCCATGACCAGGATCCGCGCCCAGATCTGCGGTGACGCGCACGCGGGCAACTTCGGCCTGTACGGCGACGCGCGCGGTGACCTGGTCATCGACCTGAACGACTTCGACGAGACCGTGCACGGCCCCTGGGAGTGGGAT
Source organism: Streptomyces sp. NPDC031225 (assembly GCF_055570355.1). NCBI lineage: Bacteria > Bacillati > Actinomycetota > Actinomycetes > Kitasatosporales > Streptomycetaceae > Streptomyces > Streptomyces sp. NPDC031225. The sequence continues at coordinate 48,376 of NZ_JBVIHJ010000013.1, forward strand.
CTCAAGCGGCTCACCGCCTCCCTGGTCCTCGCGGGCCGGGAGATCGGTGCGGACGAGGACACCTGCCGTGCGGCGGCGCACGGCGCCGTGGGCGCGTACCGGCGCACCATGCGGCTGCTCGCCAAGCTCCCGGTGCTGGACGCGTGGAACGCGATCGCCGACGAGGAACTCGTCTCCCACGCGAACGCCCACGACCTGGTCGGGACGCTGGAGCGGGTCTCGGAGAAGGCGCGGGCCAACACCAGCGGACGCTTCGCGGCGAAGTCGACGGAGCTCACCGAGGACGGCGGACGCCGTTTCGTGGATGCCGCTCCGGTGCTGCGCCGGGTGCCGGACGAGGAGGCGGCGGCGGTGGCCGCGGCCCTGGAGCACTACCTGGGCACGCTCTCCGAGGACCGCCTCCCGCTGCTGGCCCGGCACGCCGTGCACGATGTGGCGTTCCGCGTCGTGGGCACGGGCAGTGTGGGCATGCGCTCGTACGTGGTGCTGCTCCTGGACCACCGCGGGGAACCGCTGGTCCTCCAGGTCAAGGAGGCGAGGGCCTCGGCCCTGCTGCCCCACCTGGTCACCGCGGGCTTCGAGACACCGTCGGTCGACCACGAGGGCCGCCGGGTCGTGCTGGGCCAGAAGCGGATGCAGGTCGTCAGCGACATCCTGCTGGGCTGGACGACCGTCGAGGGGCGCCCCTTCCAGGTCCGCCAGTTCCGCAACCGCAAGGGCAGCGTCGACCCGGCCGCGCTCGCCGCCGACCAGATAGACGACTACGGCCGCATGACCGGCGCCCTGCTGGCCCGCGCCCACTCCCACAGCGTCGACCCCCGCATGATCTCCGGCTACTGCGGCAAGAGCGACGAACTCGACGAGGCGATCGCCGCGTTCGCCGTGACCTACGCGGACCGCACGGAGGCGGACCACGCGGACCTGGTGACAGCGGTACGGACGGGGCGGATCGCGGGTGAGCCGGGGGTGTGAGCCACCCGTGCCGTCCGGCTGACGACGTGTCCGGACACGGTCCAGGAGGGCCGGTGCGGCGGTACCCGGGGCGATCGTCGAGGCGGCGCTCCGGTCGTGGCCTACGCTGTTCGGATGACGACCCCGGAAGCTGAGCGGCACGATGGTGGCGCCGGCGCGGAGCAGGTGACTGCCGAGGGCCAGGGCACGCCCCGGCCCGAGGAGCGGTTGGAGCGGGCCGTGCGCGCCGCGGAGCAGGCGCTCATCGAGTACGAGATCGCGGTGGAGACCTTCCGCATCGAGGTGGAGAACTTCTCCCGGCTGCACCACCAGAAGCTCGGCCCCATGTACACCCGCCTCGACGAGCTGGACGCCCAGCTCGCCGAGGCCCGGGCCGCCCGAACCGGCGACCCGGAGGACCAGCGCAGAGCGGACGAGGCCCGCGCCCGGGTGATGCCGATGCCCGGCGTGGAGGAGTTGTTCCACGGCTGGATGGACGGGGAGGGCCTGTTCCCCGAGGCCGCCGCGATGCTCACCGACCAGCCGGTGCGGCCCCCGCAGCGGGTGCGCCCCAGCGACGAGGCCCGCAAGCTCTACCGCGAGCTCGCCCGCAAGGCCCACCCGGATCTGGCCCAGGACGAGACCGAGCGGGCGCGGCGCGAGGAGTTCATCACCCGGGTCAACGCGGCCTACTCCCGCGGCGACGAGGTGCTCCTGCACGAACTGGCCGAGGAATGGGCCGCTGGTCCCAAGCCTCCGGAGCAGGGACCCACGCCCAGCGAGGAGCTCTACGCCCGCCTCGAATGGCTCGCCCGGCGCAAGGAACTGCTCTCCGTGGTCGCGCGGGAACTGGAGGAGGGCGCGATCGGTTCGATGCTGCGGATGGCGCCGGACGACCCGGACCGCCTCCTGGAGGAGATCGCCGAGAAGCTCCTCGCCGATGTCTCCGCGCGCGAGGCGGAACTCGCGGAGCTGCTCGCACAGGAGTGACCGACCACCCCGCCGTGGGTGTCAGGTAGCGTCGGGCCCATGAATTTCGGTGCTGGTGTGCCCACGGTGCAGGTCACGGACCTCAAGGACGACGACTTCCTGCTGGACGTCCGCGAGGACGACGAATGGCAGGCGGGTCACGCCGAAGGGGCACTTCACATCCCCATCAGTGAGTTCGTGGCCCGCTACGGCGAGCTGACCGAGGCCGCCCCGCAGGACGGCCGCGTCCACGTCATCTGCCGTTCCGGTGGCCGGTCCGCCCAGGTCACGATGTATCTCGCCCAGCAGGGCATCGACGCCGCGAACGTCGACGGCGGCATGCAGTTGTGGGCCGAGACGGGGCGCCCTGTGGTGACCGACGACGGCAGCCCGGGGTTCGTGCTCTAGCCGAAGGTTTCTGGCCGAAGGTCCCTGACCGATCATTTATGGCGGACGGCTTCTGGCCGACAGGTTTCGGTCGGCGGCTTGTGCCTGACGGCGTCTGTCTGACGGCTTCGGACTGACAGTTTTCAGCCGACAGCTACCGGGCGGCGGCGTCCGGCTGACCGGCTGCCGCCGACGGCTTTCGGTCTGCGGCCCGGGGCCTGCGGTCCGGGGTCTGCCGTCGGTCGGTCGGTACAGGGTGCTGGCCTCGTGCCCTCCGCTCGGCTGGCGGTCCCCGCGGTTCGCGCGCGGACCGGCTCGCCCACCGCGAGGGCGTGGGGGCTACCGCACGGACCCGGTTCGGGCCGTCCCGTGCCGCCCACGGGACGCGGACGCATCCGCCGACGGCGAGCACGAGAACGCCGGTCAGAAGCCGACGGAAAAAGACAGAACGAGCGTGATCGTGCGCGGCCTCCTCTCGGTCCGCCGGCCCAGGCAGACCGCGGTCCCGCCTCACCCCAGGGGATGTGCCGCCAGCAGGTCCCCCAACGCCTCCTCGTGTGCCGCCGCCGGACCGAGCGACAGCTCCAGGTGCTTGGCCCAGGCGTGGTAGCGGTGCAGAGGGTAGCTGACGTCCGCGCCGAAGCCGCCGTGCAGATGCTGGGCCGTCTGCACCACCCGCCGTACCCCCTCCGAGGCCCAGATCTTCGCCACCGCGACGTCCCCGGCGACCGGCAGCGCGCCCCGCGCCCCCGAGGAGATCCGCCACGCGGCCTGCCAAAGGGTGACCTCCATCGCGCGCAGGTCGATGTAGCGGTCGGCGGCCTGCACGGCGACGGCCTGGAAGGTGGCCACCGGGAACCCGAACTGCTCCCGCTTGCTGGTGTATTCGCTGCTCATCCGCAGCACCCGCTCGCCCAGACCGAGCGCCAGCGCGCACGTCCCCGTGGTCAGCAGGTCCCGCAGCCACTCCCACGCACCCTCGACGTCGATCACGTCCCGCGCGACGATCCGCGCCGACTCCAGCCGCAGCTCACCCAGCCGCTCCCCACTGGTGGAGAACTGCTCACCGAGCACGACCCCGTCATGAACCCGGGGTACCAGCGCGAGGACGGTCCGGCCTGCTGCCGTGTGTGCGGGTACGACGACGAAGTCCGCGTCGTACGCCCAGGGCACCGCCGTCTGCACTCCGTCCAGCGTCCAGTCGCCGCCCTCCCCCTCGTCCTGCCGCGCGGTGACGGCGAGTTCGGCAGCGTCGTGGCCGGTGCGGCCGCTCGAGGCGACGGTCAGCACGACCTCCCCGCGGCCGGCCCGCTCCAGCAACTCGGCCCTCAACTCCGGCCCGCCGTGAGCCTGTACGACCGCCATGGCCGCGCTGCTCTCCAGCAGCGGCACCCGGGCCAGCACCTTCGCCGACTCGCGCAGCACCAGGCACAGCGCTACGGCGTCCAGGCCCGCCCCGCCGTGTTCCTCGGCCACCAGCAGGCTCAGCAGGCCCGCGTCGGCGAGCTTGGCCCACAGCGCGCGGTCGTGTGTGTCGGCCACGGCGCCCGTGGTCAGCGCCGGGCTCGGCACCGCGTCCGGTGCGACATCGGCGAACACCCCCCGTGCCGCCTCGGCCGCCGCCTGCTGCTCCTCGCTGAAGGTGAAGTCCACGGTCCTGTCCTTCCGACGGTCAGCCGATCTGACGGTCCGTCAAGATAGAACAGGTTCTAGAAGAAGGGAACGGGCTGCCGAGTCCGACGTGCCGGTGAACAGCTCCCGGCCGGCTCCCTGGCCCGCCCGCTCCCTGTTCCGTCGCTCCGCTGTCCCGTTGTTCACCTGTCGAAGTCGAGCTCCACCTTCTCCGTCACCGGATGCGACTGGCATGCCAGCACGTACCCGGCTTCCGTCTCCTCCGGTTCCAGCGCGAAGTTGCGGTTCATGCGCACCTCTCCCGAGACGAGGAACGCCCGGCAGGTCCCGCACACCCCGCCCTTGCAGGCGTAGGGCGCGTCGGGCCGGTTGCGCAGCACCGTCTCCAGGAGCGACTCGCCGTCCTGGACGGGCCAGCTGCCGCCGCGTCCGTCGAGCCGGGCGGTCACCGTGCTGTGCGCGAGCGCGGGCACGGTCTGCGCCGGGGCCGTTCCGGCGTCCACGTGGAAGATCTCCTCGTGGATGTGGGTGCGGGGAACGCCGAGCTCCCGCAACGCACGTTCCGCGCCCTGCACCAGCCCGAACGGCCCGCACAGGAACCACCCCGCCACCCGCTCCACCGGCAACAGCGCGGGCAGCAGTCCGGTCAGCCGCTCCCGGTCGAGCCGGCCGGACGGCAGCCCGGCCTGCTGCTCCTCACGCGAGAGCATCGTGACGAGCTGGAACCTCTCGGGGTAGCGGTCCTTCAGGTCCGCCACCTCCTCCAGGAACATCGTGGACGCGGAGGTGCGGTCGCTGCGGATCAGACAGAACCGTGCCTCGGGCTCACGCGCCAGCAGCGTCGCCACGATCGACAGCACCGGGGTGATGCCGCTGCCGCCGACGATGGCCGCGTACAGCCCGGGCGCCGGGTCCAGGGTGAACCGGCCCGCCGGTGTCATCACCTCCAGCTCGTCGCCGACGTTGATCTCCTTGAGCGCGTACGTCGAGAAGGCCCCGCCCTCCACCAGCCGCACCCCGACCCGCAGTTCGCCCGGTCCCTCGCCGTCGGGTGCCGGGGAGCAGATCGAGTAGGTCCGGCGTATCTCCTCGCCGTCGGCCGTGCGGCGCAGCGCGAGATGCTGGCCCGGTGCGTGCCGGTACTCCTCGCGCAGCCCGGGCGGCACGGTGAAGGTCAGGGCCACGGAGTCCTCGGTGAGCCGGTCGACCGCGGCCACCGGGAGCGGGTGGAAGCGGGCCATCACAACTCCTTGAAGTGGTCGAACGGTTCACGGCAGTCGAGGCACCGCCGCAGCGCCTTGCACGCGGTGGAGGAGAAGCGGCTGAGCAGTTCCGTCTCGGCGGAGCCGCAGAGCGGGCAGCGGACGGGCTCCGCGTCGGGAGTGGCGGCGAGAGGTGCTCCGATGGTGGCGCCGGAGCTGGTCTGCGACGAGGGCGTCACCGGGTCGGCTTCCGCATCGCGCGTTCGTGTCGGCCCCAACTGCATCGCGACCGGCCCCGCCGCCCTGTTCGCGCGGGGTGGGGCGATGCCGAACTCCCGTAGCTTGCGGCGGCCTTCGGCCGTGATGTCGTCGGTCGACCAGGCCGGTGCGAGGACCGTGCGGACGGTGACCTCGCGCATGCCGTGTTCGCGCAGCACCCGCTCTATGTCCAGGGACATCGCCTCGACGGCCGGGCAGCCGGTGTAGGTCGGGGTCAGCTCGACCTCGACCGAGTCCGCGCCCCGCGCACGCACCGAGCGCAGCACACCCAGCTCGCGCAGGGTGATGACGGGCAGTTCCGGGTCGGGTACCGAACCGGCGAGGGCGAACAGTTCGGTCTCCAGGGGGGTGAGCGTCACCATGACGCCCCCGGGTGGCTGCGGTGCAGGTGCTGCATCTCGGCGAGCATCCGTCCGAAGGACTCGGTGTGCAGGCCCTGTCGTCCCGCCCCGGCCTTCCACGCACCCGTCCGCGGACCCTCGGGCACGGTCAGGGTGGCCCGGCGCAGCACATCCCCGACGGACGCGAGCCAGGCCGCTTCCATGCGCTCCACGTCGACGTCGAGGCCCTTCACCGGCTGGAACATCTCGCCGGTGAACCGCCACAGCGCCTCGCAGGCCCGCTGCATCAGCTTGTGACTCTCCTCGGTGCCGTCGCCGAGCCGCAGGGTCCACTGCTCGGCGTGGTCGCGGTGATACGCGACCTCCTTGACGGCCTTCGCGGCGAGCGGGGCGAAGGGGCCGCCGCCCGCGGCCAGTTCGGCGTGGAGCAGATGCTGGTAGGTGGAGAAGTAGAGCTGGCGGACGATGGTGTGGGCGAAGTCGCCGCGCGGCTGCTCCACCAGCTGGAGGTTGCGGAAGGCGCGCTCCTCGCGCAGATACGCCAACTCGTCCTCGTCGCCGACCATGGACAGCAGCACCCGGGCCTGGCCGAGCAGGTCCAGGGCGATGTTGGCGAGGGCGACCTCCTCCTCCAGGACGGGGGCGTGGCCCGCCCATTCGCCCAGGCGGTGGGAGAGCACCAGCGCGTCGTCGCCGAGGGCGAGGGCGGCCGCGGCGATGACGGGGGCGGGCGGGTGTGCGGCCGGGGCGGACGGGGTGGGCGCAGTCGTCGGCTGCGGGGTCATCGTCTCCGATGTCGTCACAGGTGCTTCACCCCTTCCGGGATCTCGTAGAACGTCGGGTGCCGGTACGGCTTGTCGGCGGACGGCTCGAAGAACGGGTCCTTCTCGTCGGGTGAGGAAGCCGTGATCGCGGACGAGGGAACCACCCAGATCGAGATGCCCTCGCCGCGCCGGGTGTACAGATCGCGGGCGTTGCGCAGGGCGAGTTCCGCGTCCGGGGCGTGCAGGCTGCCGGCGTGGGTGTGGGAGAGACCGCGGCGCGAGCGCACGAAGACCTCCCACAGGGGCCATTCGATGTTCGTCATGCGCGTGCCGCTCCTGTCTCGCCGGTGTGCTTCGCCGCGTAGGCCGCGGCCGCCTCCCGCACCCAGGCGCCCTCTTCGTGCGCCTTCCTGCGCCGGCTTATGCGCTGTTCGTTGCACGGGCCGTTGCCCTTCAGGACCTCCCGGAACTCCGTCCAGTCGATCGGGCCGAAGTCGTGGTGCCCCCGCTCCTCGTTCCACCTGAGGTCCGGGTCCGGGAGTGTGAGTCCCAGGGACTCGGCCTGCGGGACGCAGATGTCCACGAAGCGCCGGCGCAGCTCGTCGTTGGAGTGGCGCTTGATCTTCCACGCCATCGACTGAGCGGAGTGCGCGGACTCGTCGTCGGGCGGGCCGAACATCATCAGGGACGGCCACCACCAGCGGTTCACCGCGTCCTGGGCCATCGCGTGCTGCTCGGGGGTGCCGTTGCTCAGGGCCAGCAGCAGTTCGTAGCCCTGGCGCTGGTGGAAGGACTCCTCCTTGCAGACACGGACCATGGCGCGCGCGTACGGGCCGTAGGAGCAGCGGCACAGGGGGACCTGGTTGGTGATCGCGGCGCCGTCCACCAGCCAGCCGATCGCACCGACGTCCGCCCAGGTCAGGGTGGGGTAGTTGAAGATCGAGGAGTATTTCTGGCGGCCGGAGTGCAGCTTGTCCAGGAGTTCGTCGCGGCTGGTGCCGAGCGTTTCGGCCGCGCTGTACAGGTAGAGACCGTGCCCTGCCTCGTCCTGGACCTTGGCCATCAGGATGGCCTTGCGGCGCAGGGAGGGCGCACGCGTGATCCAGTTCGCCTCCGGCTGCATGCCGATGATCTCGGAGTGGGCGTGCTGGGCGATCTGGCGGACGAGGGTCGCGCGGTAGGCGTCGGGCATCCAGTCGCGTGGCTCGATGCGCTCGTCGGCGGCCACGGCGGCGTCGAAGTCCCTCTCGTACGCGGTCGTGTCGCCGACGGCATCCTGAGTGCCGTACGCCTGTGTACTCGCCGTCTGGTGCACGGCTGCTGTCGCCATGAGGCCCCCTCGACCTGGGCTCCGCCGGAATCCGCTCCCGACCGATCGTTCGGTTCGTGCGATTCCATGGTGTGCCGGGCGCCGTATGGTGTCAACCGCTGTGGAAAACCCGGGGTGCCGCCTGTGGAAAACCCGGTGGGCGTGAGAACGGCCACGGCGGGGCCTGTCGACGAGGGCTGTGCGGGGTGGTCGGGCCTGAGTACCGTGCCGGTGCGAGCCACCGCGGCAACGCGGGCGCAGGTGCCGTTCACGGGTGCCGTGGCGCCCTGCGGCCGTGGGGGCCGGAAGACGGACCGGAATCGGGAACGGGGCGGAATGGACGCGTACGACGGAGGCTCGAACGCCCGGCGACGACCGGGTGCTCCGAGCGGGCCGGGCGATGCCCCCGGGCCGGACGGCCGGGACGAGCCGACCGCACCCACCGCAGCCCCCGCACCGACCACCCCCGCCGAGCGGGCGGATTCGACGACGCCTATCGAGCATCCCGCGGGTGACGGACGCCCGGTCACCACAGACCGACCTGCCGGGCACACGGACACCCACACCGTGATACGTCGCCCCGTGCCCGCTACGCACCACGAACCCGGCGTGACTCCCCCCGGCTTCCGCGAAGAACCTCCCGGCCACGCCGCCGGACACACCGCGTTCCCCGACCCCCGTACCGGTGTCGCCGCACTCTCCTTCCGCTACCAGATCGGTGTCGCCCTGGCGTTGGCCGTCGTAGCCATCGCCGTCTGTGTGCACATCGGAATGGTGTTCCTGCATGTCGCGCCGTCGAACACGGTGACCAAGCAGCACGGCAGCGCGGTCGACGACTGGATCTACCCGGAGTTCGAGCAGAACTGGAAGCTGTTCGCGCCGAACCCGCTCCAGCAGGACATCGCGGTGCAGGTACGGGCCCGGATCCGCAGCGCAGACGGCGGCAGTCGTACGACGGGCTGGTACGACCTGTCCGCCCAGGACGGCCGGGCCATAGACGGCAATCCGCTGCCGAGTCACACCCAGCAGAACGAGTTGCGCCGCTCCTGGGACTTCTTCGTCGCCACGCACGACTCCGGCAACCGTCCGATCGGTCTGCGCGGCACTCTGTCCGAGACGTATCTGCGGCGCATCGTGGTGCTGCGGCTGGATCGCGAGAACGCCACCGCGCGGGGCGGCGTCCTCACAAGCGTCCAGGTCCGCTCCAGGACCGCCAACGTCCCCCCGCCGAAGTGGAGCGAGGAGAAGGTCTCGGTGCAGCCGGTCTACCGTGAGCTGTCCTGGTGGGCCGTGACGGCGGACGACACCGAGGGGAGCACCCGGTGAACCGATTCGCCCTGGCGGTGTCCAACGCCATCGCCCGCGTCACCGAAGCCACCCTGGGCCCCTGGCAGAGCGCGATGATCCGCATCGGCTTCAGCGCGACCTGGCTGCTGTTCCTGTTGCGTGAGTTCCCGCACCGCCAGGAGCTCTACGGCCCGGACGGCCCGTGGAACTGGAATCTCGCCGAGCAGCTGATCGCGACCAACGGCGCGTTCACGGCGCTGATGTGGTCGGACGGCCGATTCTGGTTCGAGACCGTCTATGTGCTCGCCGTCCTGTCGAGCTTCCTGCTGCTGCTGGGCTGGCGCACTCGCACGATGTCCGTTCTGTTCATGGTCGGCGTGCTGTCGCTGCAGAACCGCAGCATCTTCATGGGCGACGGCGGCGACAACGTCCTGCACCTGATGTGCATCTACCTCGTCTTCACGCGCTGCGGCCAGGTCTGGTCGCTGGACGAGCGGCGGGCCCGGCGTACCCGTGAGGCACGCGCGCGTGGGGAGCACGTCGTGGACCGGGTCGGGCCGGCCCTGTGGGTCGCTCTCGGGTTGGTCCTGGGGGCGGCGGCGTTCCTCGGCAAGCTGGGCGGCGACTGGGTGGTTCCGGCGCTGCTGTGGGCCCTGTGGCTGACGCAGGCCCTGTGGTGGGTGATCGGGCGCTTCGCCAGGTCGGACCAGCCGCGGATCGCGCTCGACGTGGTCGCCAACATCGTCCACAACGGCGCCCTGGTCGTGATCATGGCCGAGGCCTGTCTGATCTACGCGACGGCGGGCTGGTACAAGATCCAGGGTTCGCGCTGGCAGGACGGCACCGCCGTTTACTACCCCCTCCAGCTGGAGTCCTTCTCGCCGTGGCCCGCTCTCGCCCACCTGCTGTCGTCCCACGGCGTCATGGTGATGCTGGTGACGTACGGGACGGTCGCGGTGCAGGTCGCCTTCCCGTTCACGCTGTTCAACCGGCGGGTCAAGAACGTCCTGCTGGCGGCGATGATCACTGAGCACGCGGTGATCGCGGTCGTCCTCGGCCTGCCGTTCTTCTCGCTGGCGATGATCGCCGCCGACTCGGTCTTCCTGCCGACGTCGTTCCTGCGGCGGCTCGGCGACGGGGCCGTACGCACGCGTGGCCGGCTGTGGGCGAGGTTCGCGGGCGGAGGCGGCCCCGGCCCGGGTCTGCCGGGACAGCGAGGTCCGAAGGAGCAGCGGGCAGCGAAGGAGCGGCCTGCAGCCAAGGAGCCGAGCGCCGCACTGCTCCCGCAATCCGCCGACAGCCCCGGCGGCCATCCCAGAGACCCCGAGGACCCCAGAGACCCCAAGAACCCCAGCCACCCCGGCGACCCCGAGAACCCCGATCACACGCACGTAGGCTTCCCCGCATGACCGGTACCGATCCCGTGAGCCTGTGGCACCGGCTCGCCGACACCTCCGTGCTGCTCGACGGCTTCCACGCCCTCAAGCACGCGGTGCGCTTCGGGGCCGAGGTCCCGGTGGCGGTCACCGTCGACCGGGGTGCCGCGCTCGCCCTGGCCGAGGAAATGGCGCCGGACGTACGGCCCACCCTGGACGCGCTGCTGACACAGGTCCCGGAGACGGTGTACCGGGCCCTCGTGCCGCGTCCGCACCCCACCGAGGTGGCGGCACTGGCCGTACGACCGTCCCGGGCCGTCCATCTCGAGAAGCTGGCGCACACGCCGCGTACCGCTCCCGTCGTGGTCCTCGACAACCCGCGCAACCTCGGCAACGCGGGGGCCGTGATCCGGCTGGCCGCGGGGTTCGGGGCGACGGGAGTGGTCACCACGGGCACCCTCGACCCCTGGCACCCGACGGTCGTGCGTGGCGGGGCGGGCCTGCACTTCGCGACCGCCGTGGAACGGCTCACCGTCGCCGAGCTGCCGCCCGGCCCGGTGTTCGCGCTGGACCCCGAGGGCGACGACATCCGGGGCGTGAAGCTCCCGGACGACGCCGTCCTCGCCTTCGGCTCCGAGCGCAGTGGCCTGTCGGCCGAACTACGCGCGCGTGCCGATCACCTGGTCGCGCTTCCCATGCGTCCCCAGGTCTCCAGCTACAACCTGGCGACGAGCGTGGCGATGACGCTCTACCACTGGAGTCTCGCCGCTTCCTAGGCGTCCCGGCGGACCTCGACCACGCGGAACCGGTTGGCGACGAACGCGCCGTCGCACAGTGCGGCGTTCGCCGCCGGGTTGCCGCCCGATCCGTGGAAGTCGGAGAACGCGGCCGTCTGGTTGACGTACACCCCGCCGGCGAGGTTCAGCGACAACTGGGCCGCCTCCTCCAGGCACACCTCCTGGACGGCCTGCTCGACCTCGGCGTCCGTGGTGTACGCGCCGACCGTCATCGCGCCCTTCTCACGGACCGTGCGCCGCAGCAGCTCCACCGCGTCGGCCGCCGAGTCGACCGCGACGGCGAAGGAGACGGGTCCGAAGCACTCGCTCATGTAGGCGGCCTCGTCGTCCGGCTTGGCGCCGTCCAGCTTGACGACGACGGGTGTACGGACGACCGCGTCCGGGAACTCCGGGTTGCGGATCTCCCTCGACGCGAGGGCGACCTCACCCAGCCCCGCCGCCGCCTCCAGACGGGACTTCACGTCGGGGTTCACGATCGCGCCCAGCAGCCCGTTCGCGCGTGCGTCGTCGCCGAGGAGGCCGTCGATGGAGCGGGCCAGGTCGGCGACCACCTCGTCGAAGGTCTTGGGACCCTCGTCGGTGCGGATGCCGTCCCGGGGGATCAGCAGGTTCTGCGGTGTCGTGCACATCTGGCCGCTGTACAGCGACAGCGAGAAGGCCAGGTTGGCGAGCATCCCCTTGTAGTCACCGGCCGACTCCACGAGCACCGTGTTGACGCCGGCCTTCTCGGTGTAGACCTGCGCCTGGCGGGCGTTGGCCTCCAGCCAGTCGCCGAACGCCGTCGAGCCCGTGTAGTCGATGATCCGGATCTCCGGGCGCGTGGCCAGGGTCTTCGCGATGCCCTCGCCGGGGCGCTCGGCGGTGAGCGCGACCAGGTTCGGGTCGAAGCCGTTCTCGCTCAGGACCTCGCGCGCGACCTGGACCGTGAGGGCGAGCGGCAGCACCGCGCGCGGGTGCGGCTTCACCAGCACGGCGTTGCCGGTGGCCAGGGAGGCGAACAGGCCCGGGTAGCCGTTCCACGTCGGGAAGGTGTTGCAGCCGATGACCAGGCCGATCCCGCGCGGAACCGGCGTGAACCGCTTGGTGAGCGCGAGCGGGTCGCGCTTGCCCTGCGGCTTGCTCCACTCCGCGGTGTCGGGCGTGCGGACCTGCTCCGCGTACGCGTACGCCACCGCTTCCAGGCCGCGGTCCTGCGCGTGCGGGCCGCCCGCCTGGAACGCCATCATGAACGCCTGGCCGCTGGTGTGCATGACCGCGTGCGCGAACTCGTGGGTCCGGGCGCTGATCCGCCCCAGGATCTCCAGACAGACCATCGCGCGGATCTCCGCACCCGCGTCGCGCCAGGCCTTCTGGCCCGCCTTCATCGCGGGCAGCAGCACGTCGACGTCCGCGTGCGGGTACTCGATGCCCAGCTCGATGCCGTACGGCGAGACCTCGCCGCCGACGAAGTCGTCCGTGCCGGGCTGGCCGAGGTCGAGGCGGGTGCCCAGAAGGGCGTCGAAGGCGGCCTTGCCCGCCGCCATGTCGAGGCTGCCGTTCTCGCCGTAGGCCTTGGGGTGTTCGGGGTGCGGGGACCAGTACGCGCGTGTGCGGATCGCTTCGAGCGCCTGGTCGAGGGTGGGCCGGTGCTTGGCGATCAGCTGGTGGGCGGTCGGTTCGGCGGCCATGCGGGACCAACTCCTCGTCTTTCGAACTCTTCGTCGAGCTCATGACCTGGGCAGAAACATGGGCAGGAACAGCCACTCAGGGTTAGAGTAACCGAACGATCGGTCGGGACAAGGGGGTCCGCCGCATCTGTGGAAAACGCCGTGCGGGAGGATCGCGCACATGACAGCACTCGACCTCAGCAGCCCCGTGGCCGTCGTCGGCACCGGCACCATGGGCCAGGGCATCGCCCAGGTCGCGCTGGTCGCCGGGCACTTCGTGCGGCTGTACGACGCCGTGCCCGGTCGCGCGCGGGAGGCGGCCGACGCGATCGGCGCCCGGCTGGACCGGCTCGTCGAGAAGGACCGGCTCACCGCGTCGGACCGGGACGCGGCGCGCACCCGTCTCGTGCCGGCCGAGCACCTCACCGACCTCGCGGACTGCGCCCTGGTCGTCGAGGCCGTCCTGGAGCGGCTGGACGTCAAGCAGCAGCTGTTCCGCGAGCTGGAGGACGTCGTCGACGAGGACTGCCTGCTCGCCACCAACACCTCCTCCCTGTCCGTGACCGCAGTCGCCGGCGCCCTGCGCAACCCGGGCCGTGTCGTCGGCCTGCACTTCTTCAACCCGGCGCCCCTGCTGCCGCTGGTCGAGGTGGTCTCCGGGTTCGCCACCGACGTCTCGTCGGCCACACGCGCGTACGAGACGGCGCGCGCGTGGGGCAAGACGCCGGTCGCCTGCGCCGACACCCCCGGCTTCATCGTCAACCGCATCGCCCGGCCGTTCTACGCCGAGGCCTTCGCCGTCCACGAGGCCCAGGGCGCCGAGCCCGCCACCATCGACGCCGTGCTGCGCGAGTCCGGCGGGTTCAAGATGGGCGCGTTCGAACTGACCGACCTGATCGGCCAGGACGTCAACGAGTCCGTCACGCACTCCGTGTGGCGGGCCTTCTTCCAGGACGTGCGCTTCGCGCCCTCGCTCGCCCAGCAACGCCTGGTGGAGTCGGGTCGGCTGGGCCGCAAGAGCGGGCAGGGCTGGTACGACTACACGGACGGCGCCGAGCGCGACGAGCCGCACACCGCGGAGCGGGCCCAGCCGCCCGCGTACGTCGTCGCCGAGGGCGACCTGGGCCCCGCGTCCGAACTGCTCGCCCTGATCCGCGAGGCGGGCATCCAGGTCCGCGAGGACGAGGAGGACCACGGCACCCGGCTGGTCATGCCGAGCGGTGGTCAGCTCGCGCTCGCCGACGGGCAGACCTCGGTGGAGTTCCGGGACGTCGTCTACTTCGACCTCGCGCTGGACTACCGCAGGGCCACCCGCATCGCGCTGTCCGCCTCCCAGGACACCTCGCAGCAGACCCTCGGCGAGGCCGTCGGGCTGTTCCAGGCGCTCGGCAAGGACGTCAGCGTCATCGGTGACGTCCCCGGCATGATCGTGGCCCGTACGGTCGCCCGGATCGTCGACCTCGCGCACGACGCCGTGGCCAAGGGCGTGGCCACCGAGGAGGACATCGACACCGCGATGCGACTCGGCGTGAACTATCCGCTGGGCCCGTTCGAGTGGAGCCGCAGGCTCGGCCGCAACTGGGCCTACGCCCTCCTCGACGACCTGCACATGCGCGACCCCTCCGGGCGGTACGCGCCGTCGCTCGCGCTGTACCGCCACGCGTACGCCTCCGACAAGCGGGAGGGCAGCACCTCATGACGACCGCCAAGCGCGACACGTACACCCCGGACACGCTGCTGTCCGTCGCCGTCCAGGTCTTCAACGAGCGCGGCTACGACGGCACGTCCATGGAGCACCTCTCCAAGGCCGCCGGCATCTCCAAGTCGTCGATCTACCACCATGTCTCCGGCAAGGAGGAGCTGCTGCGCCGGGCGGTCAGCCGGGCCCTGGACGGCCTCTTCGGGATCCTCGACGAGGAGCACGCGCGTGTGGGGCGTGCCTCCGAGCGCCTGCAGTACGTGGTGCGGCGCATGGTCGAGGTGCTGATCGCCGAACTGCCGTACGTGACACTGCTGCTGCGGGTGCGCGGCAACACCGGCACCGAGCGCTGGGCCCTGGAGCGGCGCCGCGACTTCGACCACCGGGTCGCCGAGCTGCTGAAGGCGGCGGCCGCCGACGGGGACGTGCGCGGTGACGTGGAGGTACGGCTCGCGACCCGGCTGATGTTCGGCATGATCAACTCCGTCGTGGAGTGGTACCGGCCGGACGGACGGGGCGGCAGCGAGCGCGAAGTGACGGACGCGGTGGCGCAGTTGGTCTTCGAAGGGCTGCGAAAGGCGCCCTGAGGTCAGCTCTGCGGCTCCAGGTCCTCCTCCTCGAAGACCAGCAGGGTGCGGCTGCTGAGGACCTCGGGGATCGCCTGGAGGCGGGTGAGGACGAGTTCGCGCAGGGATCTGTTGTCCGGCGTGTGGACGAGGAGCAGTACGTCGAAGTCACCGCCGACCAGCGCGATGTGCGAAGCCCCGGGCAGCTGTCTGAGCTGCTCGCGGACCGTGCGCCAGGAGTTCTGGACGATCTTCAGGGTGATGTAGGCCGAGGTGCCCTGTCCCGCGCGTTCGTGGTTGACGCGGGCCCCGAAGCCGCGGATGACGCCGTCCTCGACGAGGCGGTTGATGCGCGCGTAGGCGTTGGCGCGCGAGACATGGACCCGCTCGGCGACCGACCGTATCGACGCACGGCCGTCCGCCTGGAGCATCTGGAGGATGTCCTGATCGATGGCGTCGAGGGGACGCGGGGGCGGGAGCGGGGTGCCGCCCTCCGTGCCGTCGGCCATTTGTTCAGGTGCCATGTCCCCCCGCCTCCCTGCCATGGACGTACTGCGTCCATCTCAGGCTGTGGAGAACCGTTTGTCCACAGCCTGAGGGGGCCTGTAGCCAAAATGTGCCGACGACCGAACAATCGGTAGGTGAGACGCCTCACAGCCGTGATGCGTCCGAAGCCGTCTCCCACGAGGAGGTGCCGTCATGACGGTCATGGAGCAGCGGGGCGCGTACCGGCCATCACCGCCACCCGCCTGGCAGCCCCGCACGGACCCCGCGCCGTTGCTGCCCGACCCCGAGCCGTACCGGGTCCTCGGCACCGACGCGGCCGCGAAGGCCGATCCGGCCCTCCTGCGCCGCCTGTACGCCGAACTGGTCCGCGGTCGCCGCTACAACACCCAGGCCACCGCCCTCACCAAGCAGGGCCGTCTCGCGGTCTACCCCTCCAGCACCGGCCAGGAGGCCTGCGAGGTCGCCGCCGCGCTCGCCCTGCAGGACCGCGACTGGCTCTTCCCCAGCTACCGCGACACCCTCGCCGCCGTCGCCCGCGGCCTGGACCCCGTCCAGGCGCTGACCCTCCTGCGCGGCGACTGGCACACCGGCTACGACCCGCGCGAGCACCGCGTAGCCCCCCTGTGCACCCCCCTGGCCACCCAGCTCCCGCACGCCGTGGGCCTCGCGCACGCCGCCCGCCTCAAGGGCGACGACGTGGTCGCGCTCGCCATGGTCGGCGACGGCGGCACCAGCGAGGGCGACTTCCACGAGGCGCTGAACTTCGCCGCCGTCTGGCAGGCGCCGGTCGTCTTCCTCGTCCAGAACAACGGCTTCGCCATCTCCGTCCCGCTCGCCAAGCAGACCGCGGCCCCCTCACTGGCCCACAAGGCCGTCGGCTACGGCATGCCGGGCCGTCTGGTCGACGGCAACGACGCGGCCGCCGTGCACGAGGTCCTCAGCGCCGCCGTACGGCACGCACGCGCGGGCGGCGGTCCCACCCTGGTCGAGGCGATCACATACCGCGTGGACGCCCACACCAACGCAGACGACGCGACCCGCTACCGCGGCGACGCCGAGGTCGAGACCTGGCGCGGGCACGACCCGATCGCCCTCCTGGAGCACGAACTGACCGAGCGCGGACTGATCGACGAGGCCGGCATCGAGGCCGCACGCCAGGACGCCGAGGTGTTCGCCGCCGCCCTGCGCGAGCGCATGAACCAGGACCCGGTCCTGGACCCCATGGACCTCTTCGCGCACGTCTACGCCGAGCCCACCCCGCAGCTGCGCGAGCAGCAGGCCGTGCTGCTGGCCGAGCTGGAGGCCGAGGGGGACACCCGATGACCACCGTCGCCCTCAAACCGGCCACCATGGCGCAGGCCTTCACGCGCGCATTGCGCGACGCGATGGCGGCCGACCCCACCGTGCACGTCATGGGCGAGGACGTCGGCACCCTCGGCGGTGTCTTCCGGGTCACCGACGGCCTCGCCAAGGAGTTCGGCGAGGACCGCTGCACGGACACCCCGCTCGCCGAGGCGGGCATCCTCGGCACGGCCGTCGGCATGGCGATGTACGGACTGCGCCCGGTCGTGGAGATGCAGTTCGACGCCTTCGCCTACCCGGCGTTCGAGCAGCTGATCAGCCATGTGGCGAAGATGCGCAACCGCACGCGCGGGGCGATGCCGCTCCCGATCACCATCCGTGTCCCCTACGGCGGCGGCATCGGCGGGGTCGAGCACCACAGCGACTCCTCCGAGGCGTACTACATGGCGACTCCCGGGCTCCACGTCGTCATGCCCGCGACCGTCGCCGACGCCTACGGCCTGCTGCGCGCGGCCATCGCCTCCGACGACCCGGTCGTCGTCCTGGAGCCCAAGCGGCTCTACTGGTCGAAGGACGCCTGGAACCCCGACGACCCGCAGGCCGTTGAACCGATAGGCCGCGCGGTGGTGCGGCGCCCCGGTCGGAGCGCCACACTCATCACGTACGGGCCGTCCGTACCCGTGTGCCTCGAAGCCGCCGAGGCCGCGCGGGAGGAGGGCTGGGACCTCGAAGTCGTCGACCTGCGCTCGCTGGTGCCGTTCGACGACGACACGGTCTCGGCCTCGGTACGGCGGACCGGGCGAGCGGTCGTCGTGCACGAGTCGGGCGGGTTCGGCGGACCGGGCGGAGAGATCGCGGCCCGGGTCACCGAGCGCTGCTTCCACCATCTGGAGGCGCCGGTGCTCCGTGTGGCCGGGTTCGACATCCCCTATCCGCCGCCGATGCTGGAGCGTCACCACCTGCCCGGTGTGGACCGGATCCTGGACGCCGTGGGGCGTCTTCAGTGGGAGGCGGAGAGCTGATGGCGCAGGTGCTCGAGTTCAGGCTGCCGGATCTCGGCGAGGGCCTGACCGGGGCGGAGATCGTCCGCTGGCTGGTCGAGGTCGGCGACGTCGTCGCGGTCGACCAGCCGGTCGTCGAGGTCGAGACGGCCAAGGCGATGGTCGACGTCCCCTGCCCCTACGCAGGCGTGGTCACGGCCCGCTTCGGCGAGGAGGGCACGGAGCTTCCCGTGGGGTCGCCGCTGATCACGGTGGCGGTCGGAGCCGCGGACTCCGGCGGTTCGACGGAGGGCTCGGGGAACGTACTGGTCGGGTACGGCACCTCGGAGGCACCCGCGCGGCGCCGGAGGGTACGGCCCGCATCCGCCGCGGCCGCGAACGGCCGGAGCGTCGCCGCCGAGCCGGTCGAGAAGCGTCACGACGAGCCGCGGCCGGACCCGGCTGGAGCCGTACGGGCCGACGGCTCCGGGGCGATCGCGGACCGCCGGGCCGGTGCGCCCGAGGCCGTGGTGGACGGTCCCGTGCCCGTGATCTCGCCCCTGGTGCGCCGTCTCGCGCGTGAGAACGGCCTCGACCTCAAGGAGCTCGTCGGCACCGGCCCCGAGGGGCTGATCCTGCGGGCGGACGTCGAGTACGCCCTGCGTGCCGCGGCCGTGCAGAGGCGTACGGCACCCGCGCCGGCCGCCACCCCGGCGCCCGCCCCCGCGACCACGTCCGGAGGGACCCGCATCCCCCTCAAGGGCGTCCGAGGCGCCGTCGCCGACAAGCTGTCGCGCAGTCGGAGCGAGATCCCCGACGCCACCTGCTGGGTGGACGCGGACGCGACGGAGCTGATGCGGGCCCGCGCGGCGATGAACGCCGCAGGGGGGCCGAAGATCTCCCTGCTCGCGCTGCTCGCCCGGATCTGCACCGCCGCGCTGGCCCGGTTCCCGGAGCTCAACTCCACCGTGGACATGGCGGCCAGGGAGATCGTGCGACTGGACGCCGTGCATCTCGGGTTCGCCGCGCAGACCGAACGCGGACTGGTCGTACCGGTGGTGAAGGACGCGCACGCGCGCGACGCCGAGTCGTTGTCCGCGGAGTTCGCCCGGCTGACCGAGGCGGCCCGCACCGGCACCCTCACCCCGGCGGAACTCACCGGCGGCACCTTCACGTTGAACAACTACGGCGTGTTCGGTGTCGACGGCTCCACGCCGATCATCAACCACCCCGAGGCGGCCATGCTCGGTGTCGGCCGCATCGTCCCCAAGCCGTGGGTGCACGAGGGCGAGCTGGCGGTGCGCCAGGTCGTGCAGCTCTCGCTCACCTTCGACCACCGGGTGTGCGACGGCGGCACGGCGGGCGGCTTCCTGCGGTATGTGGCGGACTGTGTCGAACAGCCCACGGTCCTGCTGCGCACGCTCTGATCACGGCGCCGCGATCGGACCACCGCCGGTGATCGCGGCGCCGCCCACAGCCCACCGCCGGTGATCGCGGCGCCCTCGCCGAGACCGCCCCCTGTGTTCGCGGCGCCGCCCTCCGGCCCCCGCGCCACCTCTGATCGCGGCGCCGCCCGCACGTTCCCTGTGATCGCGGTGGCACGCATACTCAGGGGGTGACCTCGCACGAGCCCCTGGCCGACCCGGGCACCGATCCCGTGTACGACGTGGTCGTGCTCGCAGGAGGCGGTGCCCGGCGGCTCGGCGGCGCCGACAAGCCCGGTCTCAGAGTGGGCGGGCGTGCCCTGCTCGACCGGGTCCTCGCCGCCTGCACGGGCGCCCGCAGCACCGTCGTCGTCGCCGATCCGCGCCCCACCGCCCGGCCGGTGACCTGGGCCCGCGAGGACCCGCCCGGCGGCGGCCCGCTGGCCGCCCTCGACGCCGGCCTGAGACACATCACGGCGCGGCACGTCCTGGTGGTCTCCGCCGACCTGCCGTTCCTCCAGGAGGCCACCGTGCGGCTGTTGCTGACCGTCCTGCGCACGGGCGGCGCCGACGGTGTGCTGCTCACCGACGCCGACGGCCGCGACCAGCCGCTGGTGGCCGTGTATCGCTCGCACTCACTGCGCCATGAACTAAACGCACTCACGAAGGAGCACGGCACGCTCTCCGGCCTCCCCCTGCGCCGGCTGACCGCCGTGCTCGACCTCACCCGAGTCCCCGACCCCGTCGCGTCCTTCGACTGCGACACCTGGGACGACATCGCCACCGCCAGGGCACGCATCAGGGAGCATGGGCACGTGTTGGATGAATGGATTTCCGCAGTCAAGGACGAGCTGGGCATCGACCTCGACGTCGACACCGGCGTGCTGCTCGACCTCGCCCGTGACGCCGCCCACGGCGTGGCCAGGCCGGCGGCACCGCTGACCACCTTCCTCGTCGGCTACGCGGCCGCGCAGGCAGGCGGCGGTCCCGAAGCCGTCGCCGAGGCCTCCCGCAAGGCCGTCGCCCTGGCCCTGCGCTGGGCCGACGAGGACGCCGCCGCCACACCCGACGGGGCCCCCGAAGCCCGCCCGGACGCCGGATGACGGCCCGGTCCCTGCGCACCGGTGAGGACGCCGGACCCGCCGAAGACGCCGACGAACTCGACGTCGAGGAGGCGCTGGCCCTCGTGAGGGACGACCACGACCGCACCCCGGGCGACCAGGCGCCCGCGCCGGACGCCGCCGCCCCGGAGCAGGGACCGCGGCACGGCCCCGGACACCGCCCGGACGCCCACCACAAGGCGACCCCCTGGCCCGAGGCCCGGGAGACCGCCGCCCGGGCGGCACGCGCCGTCACCCGCAGCGCCCCAGTCTCCGTACGGCTCGACGACGCTCTCGGCCTCACCCTGGCCGCCCCCCTCGACGCCCTCACCGACCTGCCCTCCTTCGACACCTCGGCCATGGACGGCTGGGCGGTCGCCGGACCGGGCCCCTGGGCCGTCCGGGACGAGGGCGTACTCGCCGGGCACGCCGAGCCCGCGCCCCTCACCGACGGCGAGGCGGCCCGGATCGCCACCGGCGCCCGCGTCCCCCTGGACACCACCGCCGTCCTGCGCAGCGAGCACGGCCAGATCGACGAGAAGGGCAGGCTGCACGCCACCCGCGAGGTCGTGCACGGCCAGGACATCCGCCCGCGCGGACAGGAGTGCCGCAGCGGCGACCGGCTCCTGCCGACCGGCACCCTCGTTACCCCGGCCGTCCTGGGCCTGGCCGCGGCCGCCGGGTACGACACTCTCGCCGCCGTTCCCCGCCCTCGCGTCGAAGTCCTCGTCCTCGGCGACGAGTTGCTCACCGAGGGCACCCCGCGCGACGGTCTGATCCGGGACGCGCTCGGTCCGATGCTCCCGCCCTGGCTGCGCGCGCTCGGCGCCGAGGTCATCGCCGTACGCCGGCTCGGCGACGCGGCCGAGGCCCTGCACAAGGCGGTCACCCGTTCCCCGGCCGACGTGATCATCACGTCCGGCGGCACCGCCGCCGGACCCGTCGACCACGTCCACCCCACCCTGCGCCGCATCGGCGCCGAACTCCTGGTCGACGGCGTCAAGGTGCGCCCCGGTCACCCCATGCTGCTGGCCCGCACCAAGGAGAACCAGCACCTGGTCGGTCTGCCGGGCAACCCCCTGGCCGCCGTCTCCGGTCTGCTCACGCTCGCCGAGCCGCTGCTGCGGGCCCTGGCCGCACGTCCGGCCCCGGAGCCGTACACCCTGCCCCTGAGGGACGAGGTGCACGGCCACCCGTACGACACCCGGCTCGTCCCCGTCGTCCTGCGCGGCGACGCGGCGGTCCCGCTGCACTACAACGGTCCGGCCATGCTGCGGGGCATCGCCGCCGCGGATGCCCTCGCCGTCGTACCGCCCGGGGGTACCCGGCCCGGGCAGGAGACCGAACTCCTCGATCTGCCCTGGGCGGCCGCAGGGATCGGGGTGTGTTTCACGTGAAACTTCCGGGCCATGACGCGATCGCCCGGCAGGCGGACGAGCATCTTGCGACCCGCAAGGTGAAACTCCCCAGGAAGATGGTGGAGCATCCCTTCCGGCAGGTCGCCAGACGGCTCTTTCTGGCGCTGTTCCTGCTGGTCGCGACCTCGGTGATCGTCTACGCCGACCACGGCGGCTACAACGACAACTCCGACGGGTCCGTCGACCTGCTCGACTCCTTCTACTACGCGACCGTCACGCTCTCCACCACCGGATACGGCGACATCACCCCGGTCAGCGACGCCGCCCGGTTCACCAACATCTTCGTCATCACGCCCCTGAGGGTGCTGTTCCTGATCGTTCTGGTCGGTACGACGCTCGAGGTTCTCACCGAACGCACCCGGGAGGAATGGCGACTCAACCGCTGGAGGTCCACCTTGCGCGACCACACCGTCGTCGTCGGTTTCGGCACGAAGGGACGGTCGGCGATCGAGACCGTCTGCGTGACGGGACTGAAGAAGGAGCAGGTCGTGGTGGTCGACCCGAGTGGCAAGGTGATCGAGGCCGCGACCGCCGACGGCTACGCGGGAGTCATGGGCGACGCGACACGCAGCGATGTGCTCAAGCAGGCCGAGGTGCACCGGGCCCGGCAGATCATCATCGCGACACAGCGCGACGACACCGCGGTCCTCGTGACGCTGACGGCCCGGCAGATGAACAGGACGGCGAAGATCGTGGCCGCCGTGCGCGAGGAGGAGAACGCCCCCCTGCTCAAGCAGTCGGGCGCGGACGCGGTCATCACCAGCGCCAGCGCGGCCGGCCGGCTTCTCGGGCTGTCGGTGCTGAGCCCCGCCGCGGGCATGGTGATGGAGGACCTGATCCAGCAGGGCAGTGGGCTGGACATCGTCGAACGGCCGGTCATAAAGGCCGAGGTGGGCAGGAAGCCGCGGGAGACGGAGGACCTGGTGGTGAGCATCGTCCGCGGACACCGGGTGCTCGGATACGACGATCCGGCCGTCGGGACGCTGGCGCTGACGGACCGGCTGATCACGATCGTGCGGGCGACGCCGGGCACCCAGGTGGCACCCGACGTCCGCCCCATGCCGCCGACCTGATCCCTTGTGCCCGACGTCCGCCCCTGCTGCCGAAACTGATCACTTGCGGTTGTAGAGCCGCATCGTGACCGGCCCGAAGACCGCGATGAACAGGCCCGCCCACCCCAGGGACCAGGCGATCTCGTCGGTGGGCCAGTCACCCGCCATCAGTTCCCGGACGGCCGAGGACAGATGGGTGACCGGGCTGTTGTTGACGAAGGCCTGGAGCCAGCCCGGCATGGTCCTCGGGTCGACGAAGACGTTGGACAGGAAGGTCAGCGGGAAGATCACCATCATGCTGACGCCCATCACCGACTTCTCGGTGCGCAGCAGCAGCCCGAACATGGTCCAGATCCACGAGAACGCGAACGAGAACACGAGCAGCAGCGCGATGCCGGCGAGCACCCCGCCGACCCCGCCGTCCGGGCGGTAACCGATGGCCAGGCCGACGACGAGCATCACCACGGACGCGATGGTGTAGCGCAGGGCGTCGCCGAGCAGATAGCCGACCATCACCGAGGGCCGCCAGATCGGCAGCGTACGGAAGCGGTCGAAGACGCCCTTCTCGATGTCGGTGTTGACCGAGACGCCTGTGTACATCGTGATCATCACGACCGACATCACCAGGATGCCCGGCAGCAGGAACTGGATGTACTCCGTCGGGGACCCGGCCAGGGCGCCCCCGAACAGATACGTGTACATCAGCACCATCATGATCGGGAACGCGGTGACGTCGAAGAGCTGCTCCGGCACGTGCTTGATCTTGAGGATCGCCCGCCAGCCGAAGGTCAGCGAGGCCGACAGCGCGCTCGGACGCGCCGGCCGCTCGCCGGTGACCAGCAGCGCGGCCAGCGACTCGGCGCTGACGGGGGCGAGATCCTGGGCCTCGGTCTGCGTCACGGTGCTCATGCCGCGATCTCCTCCGTGTCCTGGGTGTCCTGGGTGTCCTGGGTGGAGTGTCCGGTGAGGGCGAGGAACACCTCGTCCAGGCTGGGCTGCCCCAGTGAGAAGTTGTCGACGGTGATGCCGGTGCGGGCCAGTTCGGCGAGGGCGCGGGAGGCCTGTTCGGCGGCGGTGTCGCCCGCCGCGGTGGCCAGGCGGGCCGTCAGGGCGACCGGATCGGGTTCCAGCTGCACGCGGGCGTCCAGGAAGCGTCGTAGGACTTCTGCGGCCTCGGACCGCCGACCGCCGTCCCTGAGGCGCAGATGGACGGTTCCGGCGCCCACGGAGGCCTTCAGTTCGCCCTTGGTGCCCTCGGCGATCACCCTGCCGTGGTCGATGACGGCGATCCGCGAGGCCAGCTGGTCGGCCTCGTCCAGGTACTGCGTGGTCAGCAGCACGGTGGTGCCCTGGGCGACGACCGCGCGCACGATGTCCCACACCTGGTTGCGGCTGCGCGGGTCCAGCCCCGTGGTGGGCTCGTCCAGGAAGAGCAGGTCGGGCGTGTTGAGGATGGACGCGGCGATGTCGATACGGCGCCGCATGCCACCGGAGTAGTGCTTGACCTGCTTCCCGGCGGCGTCCGTCAGCCCGAAGGCCTCCAGGAGCTGACCGGCACGCGTGTGTGCGGCCTTCTTGTGGTGACCGAGGAGGCGGCCCAGCAGGACCAGGTTCTCGGTGCCGGTGAGGTCCTCGTCGACCGAGGCGTACTGGCCGGTGAGGCTGACACGGCCGCGGACCTCGTCGGCCTCGTGGACGACGTCGTGCCCGAAGACGTGGGCCTGGCCGCCGTCAGGCCGCAGGAGGGTGGCGAGCATCTTCACGGTGGTGGTCTTGCCGGCGCCGTTCGGGCCGAGGACGCCGTAGACCGTGCCGGCCGGCACGGCGAGGTCGACTCCGTCGACGGCCCTGGTCTCGCCGAACGTCTTCACCAGGCCTGTGGTCTCGATGGCCAGGGCTGACGTGTGCTGGCTCATGGTGTGTCCTTCCGCGTACACGGGCTACGCATGGGGAGACCTTTACCGTCGCGCAAACTCATCGGTGGCGCACGGAGTTTTCCTGGGGCCGGTCCAAGGGCGGGGACGCCTGCGACCGGAGACCGAGGAGTAGCGTCGGCGCCATGTATGCGATCACGATTCCCGAACCCGGTGGGCCCGAGGCGCTGGTCTGGAGCGAGGTCCCGGATCCGGTGGCCGGCGAGGGCGAGGTGCTGGTCGAGGTGGTGGCCGGGGCCGTCAACCGCGCCGACATCCTTCAGCGGCAGGGCTTCTACAACCCTCCGCCCGGCGCCTCCCCCTACCCCGGCCTGGAGTGCTCCGGACGGATCGCCGCGCTCGGCCCGGGCGTCTCCGGCTGGTCCGTCGGCGACGAGGTGTGCGCGCTGCTCGCGGGCGGCGGCTACGCGGAGAAGGTCGCCGTACCGGCCGGCCAGCTGTTGCCCGTGCCCAAGGGGGTCGACCTTCATCGGGCGGCGGCGCTGCCCGAGGTGGTCTGCACGGTCTGGTCGAACGTCTTCATGGTCGCCCATCTGCGCCCCGGCGAGACGCTCCTCGTGCACGGCGGTTCCAGCGGCATCGGCACGATGGCGATCCAGCTGGCCAAGGCCGTCGGCGCCAAGGTCGCGGTGACCGCGGGCACGCGCGCGAAGCTGGACCGCTGTGCGGAGCTGGGCGCGGACATCCTGATCAACTACCGCGAGCAGGACTTCGTCGAGGAGGTCGCAAAGGCCACCGACGGCGCGGGGGCCGACGTCATCCTCGACAACATGGGCGCCAAGTACCTGGACCGCAACGTGCAGACCCTCGCCGTCAACGGGCGGCTCGCGATCATCGGCATGCAGGGCGGCGTCAAGGGCGAGCTGAACCTCGCCGCGCTCCTGAACAAGCGGGCCGCGATCGCCGCGACCTCGCTGCGGGCGCGGCCCTTGGAGGAGAAGACGGCGATCGTGGCGGCCGTACGGGAGCACGTGTGGCCGCTGCTGGACGCCGGGCACATCCGTCCCGTCGTCGACCGCGAGCTGCCCATGAGCGACGCCGGCGCCGCACACCGGGTCGTGGAGGAGAGCGGCCACATCGGCAAGGTCCTGCTGGTCACGTCCTAACCGCGGCGCGTCCGCAGCGCGAACAGGCCGAGTCCGAGCCCCAGTCCGATCAGTACCAGCCCGGTGCCGAGCGGCAGGATGAACACCTTGGGCGTGGCCGCGGTCCGCTCCGCGGAGCGTGACGGTGTCGCGGCGGCGGTCCGCCTGGGCGGCTGAGGTACGGCGGCGAGGTCGCCGTCGCCGGAGTCGGCACCGGAGGAGTCACCGGAAGCGGTGGTGGCGGTGCCGTCACCGAAGGCCTCCTCGTCCTCCGTCTCCGGTTCCTCCCGCCGCCCTGGCCGCTGCCGCCCCTCACCCGCACGGCTTCCGGCACGCGAGGGAGCGGCGGAGGGGGAGGGGGCGACGGAGGCCGAGGAGGAGGCGCGGAGCGGACCGTGGCCCGGGGAAGGTTCCCGGAGGTCGCTGGGCCGGACGGTCGACGGGCTCGTGGCGGTGTACCGCGGGCCGTGAGCCGGGCCCGGGTGGGGCGGGACGCCGGAGGGGGAGGCCGACGTGTCCGTGGAGGCGCGTGGCCGCGGCTCGGTGTCGTACGTCCGTTCGGTGCCGTACCTCCGCTCCGTCCCGTGCGGCAGCTGCCCAGGCGGTACGACGGCCGCGCTCGACCCCATCACGATCACCAGTACCGTCACATGCAGCCAGGGAGTCACGGAACAAGACTGGCATTCCGGTGCCGAAGCGGCATTCCGGGTGGGGCCGTGGTGTCGATCCGCTCCGCGAACGGTGGATCAGCGCGCACCGGGGGCACCCCACTCATGAGATGTACGGGTGCGAGAGAATGGCTGCATGGAGATGCCGAGGAACGAAGGTTCGCCGGAAACCCCCCAGATCCTGGTCGTGGGCCAGGACGGGATGGCACTGGGCGGCGGGGGTGACGAGGACTCCCGCGAGATTCCGGTCACGGAGATGGTCGAGCAGCCCGCGAAGGTCATGCGGATCGGCAGCATGATCAAGCAGCTGCTCGAAGAGGTGCGCGCGGCTCCCCTGGACGAGGCCAGCCGGGCCCGTCTCAAGGAGATCCACCACAGCTCGGTGAAGGAGCTGGAGGACGGCCTGGCCCCCGAGCTCGTGGACGAGCTGGAGCGGCTCTCGCTGCCCTTCAACGAGGACGTGACCCCGAGCGACGCGGAACTGCGGATCGCGCAGGCCCAGTTGGTGGGCTGGCTGGAGGGCCTCTTCCACGGGATCCAGACCACCCTGTTCGCCCAGCAGATGGCCGCGCGGGCCCAGCTGGAGCAGATGCGCCGCGCGCTGCCCCCGGGCGTCGGCGGCCTCGAGGAGGGCGGCGACCCGCGCACGGGCGGCCGCTCGGGCGGGCCGTACCTGTAAATAACCGTTCCGGTGCGGCCGTATCCGAAGGGCCGCGTCAGTGACCGCCTTACTTATAGCCGTTGTAGAGATAAACCCCCTCGACTGGTGAAGGGCCCGGCAGCGTGCGCTGTCGGGCCCTTCGTCCCGCCTGCGGAAAACGCTCGTTCGGGTTCTTCTTCGGAGCCCCGGCGACGCCGGCGGGCGTGACCTGGGCCACGGGATCGGCGTCCTGTCCCGGTGTCCCGACGGGCCGGGACCGGTGCCCGTTCCGTGACCGCCGGCGAAAGAACCGTCGCGCGGGCGTTACAGGTGCCCCACCGCCGGTACACAGAATTTGCACGCCGAGACGTAGTACAGGTTTGATGACCGGTCCGTCCCGGGCCGGCCCCCGGGCTCATCCCGGACCGGCGGCTTGCGCGAAGGCTGTAGCGTGGCCGACGGAGACCGTAACAACACCGCGCGCACCGCGGGCAGAAACGACGGCGAGGACCGATGGCACAGCAGCAGCGCGCTCAGGGCCCGTCCGACCCCGAGGCGACTGGCGGCGGAATGTCGGATGCGCCGGAGCTGTGGGGTAACGGCGGACTGGTCGGGGACGGCCGGTACCGGCTGACCCACAGACTCGGCCGAGGTGGGATGGCCGAGGTGTTCGCGGCCGAGGACGTACGGCTCGGACGCACCGTGGCGGTCAAACTGCTCCGCGCCGACCTCGCCGAGGACCCGACCTCCAAGGCCCGCTTCACACGCGAGGCCCAGTCCGTGGCCGGCCTCAACCACCACGCGATCGTCGCCGTGTACGACTCCGGCGAGGACTTCGTGGGCGGCCTGTCGGTGCCGTACATCGTCATGGAGATCGTCGAGGGACGGACGATCCGGGACCTGCTGATCAACGCTGAGGCGCCCGGGCCGGAGCAGGCCCTGATCATCGTCTCGGGCGTCCTGGAGGCGCTCGCCTACTCGCACCAGCACGGCATCGTGCACCGCGACATCAAGCCGGCGAACGTGATCATCACGCACAACGGCGCGGTCAAGGTCATGGACTTCGGCATCGCCCGCGCCCTGCACGGCGCGTCCACGACGATGACGCAGACCGGCATGGTCATGGGCACGCCCCAGTACCTCTCCCCGGAGCAGGCGCTCGGCAAGGCCGTCGACCACCGCTCCGACCTGTACGCCACGGGCTGCCTCCTCTACGAACTCCTCGCCCTCAGGCCCCCGTTCACCGGCGAGACCCCGCTCTCCGTGGTCTACCAGCACGTCCAGGACATCCCGACGCCCCCGTCGGCGGTCTCGGAGGCCGTGCCGCCGGAGCTCGACGGCCTGGTGATGCGCTCGCTCGCCAAAGACCCGGACGACCGCTTCCAGACGGCCGAGGAGATGCGCGGGCTCGTCCAGTACGGCCTGCAGATGCTGTACGACCAGGGCGGCCACACCGGCACCTGGAACACCGGCCCGGTGGCGGCGCACGACGGCCGGAACACGCCCTCTGCGGGCTTCGCGAGCACCAGCGTGCTCCCACACCCCGGCGCCGCGTCCGGCACCACCCAGATCCCCCAGCCGATCCTGCCCTCCGACTACGGCGGCGGTGACGACGGCGGCTTCGAGGGGCACGGCAACCGGGGCGGCGGACGCGGCAAGCTGTGGATACTCGCCGTCTTCGCGGTGATCGCCATCGCGGCGGGCGTCGCGCTGGCGCTCCAGAACGGTGGCGGCAACGGCGACGACCCCGGGACCAGCACGTCGCCGACCACCTCGCAGACCACCGACGACAAGACGGCCAGCGAGACGCCGACCGACGAGGCGACGGACGAGTCGACCGAGACGTCCACGGACAACAGCGGCAGCTCGGGCGGATCGGGCTACACGCCGTCCTATTCGCCGTCCTACACGCAGTCGTACACGCCTTCGCCCACCGCGACGGAGCCGAGCGAGACGGCGACGGAGCCGAGCGACACGGCCGAGCCGACGGACACGGCGACGGCGGGTCCCACGGACACGGGCGCCCCGACCGACGGTGGCGGCCTCGTGGCCGGCGGAAGCGGCGGAGACGGCGACTCCTGATCTGCTGAGCCTTCACACGCGCGCGTGCCCGGGAACGGGTCACGCGCGCGTGCTGTTTCACGGGCGGGTCAGCCCATGAACGCGTCGCACACCGCGTCGTACTCCCGCGTCCACCACACCACCAGCGCCGAGGCCGCAGGGAACTGGGGGTCCGCGCGGGTGTCGCCGCGCTCGTAGTGCCAGCGCAGCATCCAGAAGTCGTTCAGTCGCTCCCACCACACGCGGTGCACGGCCGCCGTGAGTTCCGAGGGCGTGGCACCGGCCGTACGCCGGTACGCGCGCGCGTACGCCCGCACCTTCGGCAGGTCGAGCGTCCCCGCGGGCCGTACGAAGAAGATCGCGGCGGCCCGTACGGCCTCCTCCGCGCGGGGCTTCACGCCGAGCCTGTCCCAGTCGACGATCGCGGCGGGCGCGTCGCCCTGGTAGAGCAGGTTGAAGGGGTGGAAGTCCCCATGCACCCAGCCGACCGGCCCGCCGTGCGGAGGGCGCCGCCCCACGTGCTGTTCGAGCAGCTCGCGCCGCTCCAGGAGCCGGTGCCGGGCCAGCTCGTCGAAGGAATCGGCGGGCCGGTGCCGGCGCACACGCGCGAGGAGGTCGTCGATGAGGGCGAAGGTGGTCACGGGGTCGGCGCCGGCGTCGGCGACGGCCGGGGTGTCGGTGGCGGCGGGACAGGGGCTCCGGGCCGGTTCGTCACGCACGCGTGCGTGCGTCGGCATCACGCGTTCCAGGCTGGCGTGCACCACCCCCAGCAGCGCCCCCAGCCGTTCGCACTGACCGGTGGTGAGCTGGGCGCCGTTTCGGTGCCGGCCGTCGATCCAGGGGTGCAGGGCATAGGCGTGGCCGCCGACCACCGCGACCGTACGGCCGTCGTGGCCGGGGAGCGCCGGGGCCACCGGGACGCCGAGGTCGGCCAGGCGCTGGGTGGCCCGGTGCTGGCGGGCGATGGCCTCCGGGGCGGCCGTCTCGGGGTCGAAGTGGTGCTTGAGGAAGTAGCGGCCGCGGGTCGTGCGCAGCCGGTAGCCGCGGTTGAGGAGACCTTGCTCGACGGGGTCGCAGGCGAGGGCGGATCCGGCGGAGTACCGGCGGAGGAGGGCGCCCAGCGGGGGCGCGTGAGGCATAAGGGGTGGTACGGGAGAGCGCGGCACGCGCCAGATGCTAGGGCACGAGCCGACGCTGTGAACTGGGCGTTGTCACAGAACGTCATGGACAGTCGCCGCCGGTCACGGCCGGTCGTGTCCGGTCACGACGTGGGCAGCTCGGCCTGGTTTTCCGGGCCGCCGTCCGTCGAGTGCACGGTCCCGAACCGTGGCTGCACGGACAGGTAGACGGGTTCGTACGGCTCACCGTCGGCGAGGCGGGGAGCGGGCCCGAAGCGCTCGATCTCGGCGGCGCTGGGCTCGTACGCGGTGCACTCGCCCACCACCTGCACCGACCACAGGTCCTCCCCCGGCCGGGCGGAGTTCAGGTTGTCCGAGCCGTACGCCACCACGTTGCCCGCGCACGCCCGGTGGTGGCCGGCGCTCCCGGGCATCCGGAGCAGGATCCGGCCGTCCGTCACGATGTGACGGGCGAAGGCGAGGAAGGGCAGGGCACGGATGCTGGTGGCGACCCGGCCGTGATGTGTGCGGGCGAGCAGTCCGACGGCGAGCTGTTCGGCAGAGGACATACAGGAACTGTGCGCGACGAGAGGGTACGGGCAACAGGGACGTAGGTCCCTAAAGTGCGCTAATGCCGTTCCATCTGCAGGCGGGCCACGTACACGGCCGCCTGGGAGCGTCGCTGCATACCGAGTTTGGACAGCAGACTCGACACATAGTTCTTGATCGTCTTCTCGGCGAGGTGCAGTCGCTCGCCGATCTGGCGGTTGGTGAGGCCCTCTCCGACGAGATCGAGGATCCTGCGCTCCTGGTCGGTGAGATGCGCGAGCCGGTCGTCCTGCTTGGCACCGCCGTCCCGCAGTCGCTCCAGCACGCGCGCGGTGGCCGCCGGATCCAGCAGGGACCTGCCGGCGGCCACGCCCCGGACCGCGTCCAGCAGTTCGGCGCCACGGATGGCCTTCAGGGCGTAACCGGAGGCCCCGGCCATGATCGCGTCGAAAAGGGCCTCGTCGTCGGCGAACGAGGTCAGCATCAGGCACTTCACGGAGTCGTCCCGCGAGCGGATCTCCCGGCACACCTCGACCCCGCTGCCGTCCGGGAGCCGTACGTCGAGCACCGCCACGTCGGGCCGGGTGGCCGGGATCCGCACCAGCGCGTCGGCCGCCGTACCGGCCTCGCCGACCACCTCGATGTCACCCTCCATCGAGAGGAGTTCATGGACACCTCGCCGGACCACCTCATGGTCGTCGACAAGAAATACCCTGATTTTTCCGTTTTCGCGCACTCGGTAAGTCAAACACGGAAACCCTTCCGGTGACCTGGGTAGACGGGATAACGTGCCGTTGCTCCGGCCTCCTGCGAGGCTGTGACCAGCGCCGCTTCCACCCTTTCCCGATTTACTTGGAAATCCAAGCAAAATCGCAGGTCAAAGGGGGTTTCACAGAAATGTGAGGCACTGGGTAACGTGATTCTTGCAGGGCGCTCGCCGGGGCACCTGTCACGCCTGTTCCGGCCTGGTGGCACCCACCCCGTGCACGGGTGCCGGAAACAGGTGAGCCGCTTCCCCAGGCTCTGAACGAGCTGGGGGGACCCCCAGCTCCCGGCAACCCCGAGGGCCGGACCGACGGAGGAGCACACGTGACCGTGGAGAGCACTGCCGCGCGCAAGCCGCGACGCAGCGCCGGGACGAGGAAGTCCCCGAGCACCAAGCCCGAACTGGTTCAGCTGCTGACGCCCGAGGGCAAGCGCGTCAAGGACGCCACGTACGACAAGTACGTCGCCGACATCACCCCCGAGGAGCTCCGCGGCCTCTACCGCGACATGGTGCTCACCCGCCGCTTCGACGCCGAGGCCACCTCCCTGCAACGCCAGGGCGAGCTGGGCCTGTGGGCCTCGCTGCTCGGCCAGGAGGCCGCCCAGATCGGCTCCGGCAGGGCCCTGCGCGACGACGACTACGTCTTCCCGACCTACCGCGAGCACGGCGTGGCCTGGTGCCGCGGGGTCGACCCGACCAACCTCCTCGGCATGTTCCGCGGCGTGAACAACGGCGGCTGGGACCCGAACAGCAACAACTTCCACCTCTACACGATCGTCATCGGCTCCCAGACCCTGCACGCCACCGGCTACGCGATGGGCATCGCCAAGGACGGCGCCGACTCGGCCGTCATCGCCTACTTCGGCGACGGCGCCTCCAGCCAGGGCGACGTGGCAGAAGCGTTCACCTTCTCCGCGGTCTACAACGCCCCGGTCGTGTTCTTCTGCCAGAACAACCAGTGGGCGATCTCCGAGCCCACCGAGAAGCAGACCCGCGTCCCTCTCTACCAGCGCGCGCAGGGCTTCGGCTTCCCCGGCGTACGGGTCGACGGCAACGACGTGCTCGCGTCGCTGGCCGTCACCAAGTGGGCCCTGGAGCGTGCCCGGAACGGCGAGGGCCCCACGCTCGTCGAGGCGTACACCTACCGGATGGGCGCCCACACCACCTCCGACGACCCGAGCAAGTACCGGGCCGACGAGGAGCGCGAGGCATGGGAGGCGAAGGACCCGATCCTGCGCCTTCGCCGGTACCTGGAGGCCTCAAACCACGCGGACGAGGGATTCTTCGCGGAACTGGAGGCCGAGTCCGAGGCGTTGGGCAGGCGAGTGCGTGAGGCGGTCCGTGCCATGCCGGACCCGGACCGCTTCGCCCTCTTCGAGCACGCGTACGCGGACGGACACGCGCTCGTCGACGAGGAACGGGCCGAGTTCGCCGCCTACCAGGCGTCGTTCGCGGATGGGGAAGGGGCCTGATCATGGCAGCTGCAGACGTGACATCCACGAACATGGCACTGGCCAAGGCGATCAACGAGTCGCTCAGGCGCGCCCTGGACACCGACCCCAAGGTCCTCGTCATGGGCGAGGACGTCGGCAAGCTCGGCGGCGTCTTCCGGGTCACCGACGGCCTCCAGAAGGACTTCGGTGAGGACCGGGTCATCGACACCCCGCTCGCCGAGTCCGGAATCGTCGGCACCGCGATCGGCCTCGCCCTGCGCGGCTACCGCCCGGTGGTGGAGATCCAGTTCGACGGCTTCGTCTTCCCGGCCTACGACCAGATCGTCACCCAGCTCGCGAAGATGCACGCGCGCTCGCTGGGCAAGGTCAAGATGCCGGTCGTCGTCCGCATCCCCTACGGCGGCGGCATCGGTGCCGTGGAGCACCACTCGGAGTCCCCCGAGGCGCTCTTCGCGCACGTGGCGGGCCTGAAGGTGGTCAGCCCCTCCAACCCCTCCGACGCGTACTGGATGATGCAGCAGGCCATCCAGAGCGACGACCCGGTGATCTTCTTCGAGCCCAAGCGCCGGTACTGGGACAAGGGCGAGGTCAACACCGAGGCGATCCCCGGCCCCCTGCACAAGGCCCAGGTGGTCCGTGAGGGCACCGACCTGACCCTCGTCGCGTACGGCCCGATGGTGAAGCTCTGCAAGGAGGTCGCCGACGCGGCCGCCGAGGAGGGCAGGTCGCTGGAGGTCCTGGACCTGCGCTCGGTCTCGCCCCTGGACTTCGACTCGATCCAGACCTCGGTGGAGAAGACCCGGCGCCTGGTCGTGGTCCACGAGGCCCCGGTGTTCTTCGGTTCGGGCGCGGAGATCGCGGCCCGGATCACCGAGCGCTGCTTCTACCACCTGGAGGCCCCGGTGCTCAGGGTCGGCGGCTATCACGCCCCCTACCCGCCGGCCCGCCTGGAGGAGGAGTACCTGCCGGGCCTGGACCGGGTGCTCGACGCCGTCGACCGTGCCCTGGCGTACTGAGGAGAGGGTCGTGACGACGATGACGGAAGCGTCCGTACGCGAATTCAAGATGCCCGACGTGGGCGAGGGGCTCACCGAGGCCGAGATCCTCAAGTGGTACGTCAAGGCCGGGGACACGGTCACCGACGGCCAGGTGGTGTGCGAGGTGGAGACGGCCAAGGCGGCCGTCGAACTGCCCATCCCGTACGACGGGGTGGTGCGCGAGCTGCGCTTCCCCGAGGGCACCACGGTGGACGTGGGCACGTCGATCATCGCCGTGGACGTGTCGGGCGGCACCGCTGCGGCACCGGAGCAGCCGGCCGAGACCCCCGTGCCCGCCGAGGCTCCCGCCGCACCCGAGAAGCGCCAGCCGGTCCTCGTCGGCTACGGCGTGGCCACCACCTCGACCAAGCGCCGGCCCCGCAAGGGTCCCGAAGTCCCGGTCCAGCAGGCGTCGGTGGCGATCCGTACCGAGCTGAACGGCCACGGGGCGGCTCCCGTGGTGGAGTCCCGCCCGCTCGCCAAGCCCCCGGTGCGCAAGCTCGCCAAGGACCTGGGCGTCGACCTCACCACGGTGGTCCCGACCGGCCCGGACGGCATCATCACGCGCGAGGACGTGCACGCGGCGGCCCCTGCCGAAGCGCCCGCACCCGCGCCGGTGACTCAGGCCCCTGTCGCGGCTCCGGTCCCGGCGGCTCCCGCCGCGTCGTACGACTCGGTCCGCGAGACCCGTGTCCCGGTCAAGGGGGTGCGCAAGGCGACGGCGCTGGCGATGGTCGGCTCCGCCTTCACGGCCCCGCATGTCACGGAGTTCGTGACGGTGGACGTGACGAGGACGATGAAGCTGGTCGAGGAACTGAAGCAGGACAAGGAGTTCACGGGACTGCGCGTGAACCCCTTGCTGCTGATCGCCAAGGCGCTCCTCGTGGCGATCCGGCGCCACCCCGACATCAACGCGTCCTGGGACGAGGCGAACCAGGAGATCGTGCTCAAGCACTACGTCAACCTGGGCATCGCGGCGGCCACCCCCCGTGGCCTGATCGTCCCGAACATCAAGGACGCCGACGCGAAGACGCTGCCGCAACTGGCCGAGGCACTGGGCGAGCTGGTCGCGACCGCGAAGGAGGGCCGCACCTCCCCGGGCGCGATGCAGGGGGGCACGGTCACCATCACCAACGTCGGCGTCTTCGGCGTCGACACCGGCACCCCGATCCTGCCGCCCGGCGAGTCCGCGATCCTGGCCGTCGGCGCGATCAGGCTCCAGCCGTGGGTCCACAAGGGCAAGGTCAAGCCCCGCCAGGTCACCACGCTGGCGCTGAGCTTCGATCACCGTCTCGTGGACGGGGAGTTGGGCTCCAAGGTGCTGGCCGACGTGGCGGCGATCCTCGAACAACCGAAGAAACTCATCACCTGGGCGTGACCCGCGCGCAGCGGATACGTTGTTCAACGCTGAAGGGACGGCCGCAAGTTCGGATTGCGGCCGCCCCTTCAGTCGTTCGCCGGATCGTTCACCGGATCGGTCAGCGTCGGTTGAGCACGTACACCGGAGTCTCGTCCTCCGAGGCGCCCTGCGAGCGGATACAGGCGTGTTTGTGCAACAGCCGCAGACATTCGTTGACGCGGTGCACGGACAGTCCGGTCCGGGCCGCGATCACTTCGAGCGGCTGCCGCAGCTCACCCTCCTCGACGAGCACCGGCGCGATGACGACGGCCACGGTCCAGACGTCCTCCGTCACCGACAGCCGGCGCCGCCAGTCGGCCAGCACGGACTCGGTGGTCGGCTCGGCGGACAATTCGGCGGTGGATACCGGGCGTTCGAGAGTAAAGGCGTCGAACCGGTCCGCGATGCGTTCCATTGCCAGGGCGATGGCTTGCTGCGTGACGAGGGTGGCGCGCTGCATGTCGAGCATTTCCCGCTGCGTGTCCAGAATCGCCTCCTGCAGCGCGATCGACTTGTGCTGGGCGACGGCGAGTTGTTCGTCCGCGTGGAGGTTGCGTTCCTCAAGCCGGACGATGGCCTCGGCGACCTGCTCGGGCATGGCGTAGGCGATGGGAGCACCGGGTTCGGACGGCTGCACCTCGGCTTCTTCGAGGGTGTAGGAGCCCTCTCGCTGGACGGTCTCGATCACCTCGGCGGCCCACTGTTTGAAGGGCAGACAGGCGGGCTTCGTGCAGGCGTTGACCAGAAGGATCAGACCTTGGAGAGAGATGACGTTCAGGTCTCGGCGCCACTCCCTACCTGCGGGAACGCTGAGACCGTAACCTCCAGTTAGGGTCTCAAGAGACTCTCGCTGGGCCTCCGGGACGTGATCGGAGAGTGCCTTCTGCGCGTTGGTGTGCCCCAATTGCCTGCACACATCCACCGCCGGGAACCAATGTGCCCCGTCCGGCATGGTCAGCCTGCGTACCCGGGCTCCCGTAGCCGCGTAGACGAAGTCGCCGACGTCGATAGCCTCATGCCTCTTGCCCGCCTCGGGCCGCTTGCTGGGTTCGATCATGTGAACCACCTCCGCTGCGGAACTTAGGGCGAAGGAAATCGAATATGCCAACCAGCGGAGTGATGTTCACTATTGCGAGCGAAGATCACCGATTCCGTTGCGCCGGGCCGCCGGTCCGTGGCTGACAGAGTGCTCAGCGGCGCAGTGCTTACACCGGGTTCGACGCATGCTGCAGCCGGACAGAGGCCGGCGAGTAGGCCTGTCGGGAGGCCGATCGGGAGGTTGGTTGCAGGTGGGGCGGCGCCTGTAATGCTCCAGGGGGCGGTCAGCACGTCGAGTGAGGGCGCCTCGGCCTCCGTGGGCGGTCACCTGCCCGGGCGGCGTCGGTTTCCGTTGGCCGGGCCGGGTCCCTTTCCGTCAACTGGTCCGCCTCTGCGACCCCTGTTTCGCGTCGTCGCCATCCTTCGTCGTCGCTCCGGCGTACGGGGTTCAGCCGCTGTGTCACCGTCCGAACCCGGAGAGCACTTCTCACAAATGGCGGGGAACTCGGCTGTCTTGAACGCGGCCTCGTCATCCGCCAACTCGACGTGCGAGGGGGGCGCGGAGCACCGCTGTGCATACGGGCTCTCGTGGCCATGCGCTGAATGATCCTAGGACCGTCCGAAAGTGATCGTCTACTGTCCCCAGGGACAGTAGACGATCACTTTCCGCCTTGATTCACTCTTGCTTTGCAGGATCTTGATGATTCAATTGCATAAGACAGGGGGCGGAGTTGAACAGCAGGAGAACGGTACGACGTGCCTCGGCACTCGCTGTGTCGCTGGTCGCGATCGGGGGGCTCGCACTGGGCACCGCGGGACCGGCGGCGGCCGCAGACCAGGACGACGGCATTCTGGAGGCTGGTGAGTTCGGCCTCTACTACAACTCGAACCGGGGCGGCTGTGTCTTCGACCTCGACGCCGGGGACAACGACTTCACCGACAACAAGTTCAAGGACCGCCCAACCTATGTGAACTGCCCCGGCGAGGGGCAGACGGTGAACGACAACACGGCGTCGTACTGGAATCGCGACAACAGAACCTGGTACGTCTACACGGACACGTTCCACGAGGGCACTCGGGGCGATCTCCCTGCCGGTTACATCGGCGACGCCACCTCCACCTTCAAGAACGAGATCTCGTCGAGCTATTACTACCAATGAACCGGCTCAGTGTGACCACTCTCGGCGCCGTCCTCGCCCTGACGGGCTGTTCCGTCGGTGGCTCGGACGGCTCCGGTGGGAGCACCGGACCAACAGCGGGCTCCACGCCCGCGATGCTCGGAACCGCCGACCTGAGCTTCCCGCTGGACGCCTACGAGGCCACCACCGAGCAGCAGACCACACTCGCGCGGGCCCAGGGCGTCCTCACCAGCCGGTGCATGGCCCGCCTCGGCTTCACCTACCAGGCTCCCGAGCGGCCCGCCGTCTCCGCGAGTGAGGCGAACGCACGAGTCTTCGGCCTGGTCGACCAGGGCACGGCCGCCAGGTACGGCTACCTGAATCCCGCGATGGCGAACGCCCCGGTGCGATCGACCACGGGGTCACTGTCCGAGAAGGAGCAGCTCGCGCTCAGCGGCGAGGACGATCTCGACCCGGCCGACGCACCCACGAACCTGGAGGAGGCCGAGAAGTCCGGTGGCAGCGACGTCACGTTGAACGGGGAGCGGGTGCCCGTCGGCGGCTGCGTCCGGGAGTCCTACCTCAAGCTCTATGCGCGCAAGGCGAACGAGGTCGACATCCTCTTCGTGTTCAACCTCAAGAGCGAGGCCCAGTCCAGAGCACGCGAGGACTCCCGGATCCGCGCGGTCGACAGGCGTTGGTCGTCCTGTATGGCGAAGGCGGGATACAAGCTCACGGAACCCGCCAACGCCGTCAAGGAACTGGGCCTCACCGAGTCGAACCTGTCCGGTTCGAGAGCAGTCACCGCGGCCAAGGCCGATGTGGCCTGCAAGCAGCGGGTCGACTTCGTAGGAGTGTGTTACGCGGTGACGACCGCCTACCAGCGTCGGCTGATCGAGGAGAACAAGCGGGCGTTGTCGTTGGCCAAGGAACAGTTGGAGAGCCGGCTCTTGCTGGCGGCCGAACTGACCTGAACCGACTATGCGGACCTGAGCCGATCCGGGACGACCTGATGCCGAACACATGTCGGCTGTGCCGGCTGCCGGAATCACTGCGCGAGATCCTGGGTACGGCACTTTTCCGTCTGCCCACCCTCACCGACCGGGAGCGCCAGATTTTCGGGCTGCTCGTCTTCGCCGAGGAGTACGGCGAACTCGCGAGGTCGTTGGGGATAGCCGAGCGCACGGTCAAGTTCCATGTCGCGAACCTGCGCACCAAACTGGGCGGGTTGAGCCGGCTCCAGTTGTGCCAGGTGGCCCTGCTGGATCTGACCGGCCTGCCCGACACCGCCGAGATCTGCGCCGCGCATCCGGCGCGATGATCGGGCGAGGGGGGGGGGGGGGGGGCGGTGGGGGGGGGGGGGGGGGGGGGGTGCGCTGTGTGTTGCCTGTCGGTGGCTCTTTTTGTCT